>CAYNRM010000021.1:0-14420 GCA_964399555.1 uncultured Gammaproteobacteria bacterium
CTGTGCATCAAATGAAAATAATATTCTGAGTGAGTTTTTAGAAAAAGGAGTCTACGACATAAGAGCAAAGCACCTTATTAAGACTTCTTCACCATCGATGGATATTTTAGTTGCGAGCAACATTGAAAGATTGCTTCACTCAGTGACTGAAGACCCAGTAAGAGTTGAGATATTAATGAAAAATCTCAAAGAAGATGGATTTTTTAAGATTAGTAGAGAAGATTTGTGGGATATAAATGAAGATTTTTTTGGAGGATTTGTGAGTAATGAAGAATGCCTTAGTACAATTAAGGAAATCTATAAGGATACTAAAAAAGTGATTGATCCTCATACTGCTATAGCTCAAGCAATTGCTCAGAAGTTTATCTTGCAAGATAAATCTGATCTGAAGATGATTATTTGTTCGACAGCGCATTGGGCAAAATTTGCAGGGAATGTGTATAGCGGACTATTTCCAAAAGAAGAGATATTAACTGACGACTTTGATGCTTTAGATAAAATCAGCAGATTAAATGGAGGGATTTCAGTACCTACACAAATAAGTAATTTAAAGAGAAAAGTAAAGTCGCATACAAGAGTCTTAGAGCTTGAATATGAATGTATAAAAAACGCCATTCGAGAGTTTTTGAAGAGCTAATAAAACCAGCTAGAAAATTCTTGTTGAAGAATCTGTCTTGCTTGAATTCCTTTTTTTAGATCGACAGGGGTTAAAAATGTTGGATGCGAGGGGGTAACTTGAAGTATAGATTGAGCTTCAAAAACGGTGGAAAGGGTTTTAGATCTGGCAGGTGGCGGGAGCTTAAGAGTATGGATAATGTTTGTATCATCGTGAATGATTATTTCACCAATTGGGGATATCCGGGCTGCGTTGCCGACAAGCATCAACTCAGTAATGTCTCCTGATACTACTTGTTCGAGGCTAAAAAGCTCTTCATCTGTTTTAATTTTTAAACTGGGTGCTAAGTGGTGTTTGATATACTCGGCTGTGACGCCTCCAAGCCGATTAACGCTCATGGGTGGAAGCAGTAAAGTGCCATTTTTGTTAATTGCCATAAGTTCTGCTCCGAGTCCATTGGCTAGGGCCAGACGCATCATGGCTGCTTCAGGATTTGGATGATCTTGTGTGAGGTGATGCTTTAGATCTTCATTATTAGCTTCAAAAGGGGCAAAAAAAATGGCGTCATCTCCACCTAATCCTACAGAAATTTGGCCTATCCTACCACCGTCTCCATAGTGGGATGAGTGCTTTCCTAGAAATGGTATATGTCTCTGGTTGAGTCCTGCGGTGACGACTAGAGGTCGATTAGGGAGAGAGCGGGTTGTTCCGTAACTTTCTACAGAGAGGTCAACAGGTTGGCCAACTGCACTTTTTCCGAATTTACCGGAACCCGGACCAACCGTAACCCTGATAGATCCGATGGCAGAGTTTTGGAGAATGTCTGAACCCATAATAGCCATTAAGTCAATTATTCCTTGAGTCAGAGTTTGGGGGTCAACTGGGGGTTTGACTTCACGCGCGGGGAGAGCTCGTGAATATAATCTTGTCAAGCGAGGAGGGAGTAGTACAATGTTTGCCTGATCTGGGTTATCAACTGTGGGTTCTAGACTGAGAGTCTCCATGCTGCCTGTTCCGTAAACAGAAGAGTTTGCTGCGATTGAGGTCATATTTAAAGGATGCCAAGCGGGAACGATACTTAAATGATCTTGATAGATGACGAGTGAGAAATCTCCATTTGGACGCGTTTTTTTATATAAATCGCGCCTTTGGATATCAATAACGGAAGGCGTAATAGCTAAAATTTCTTTTGGTGGTAGATAGCCTTGAACCCTATCGGGTAAATTATCAGGAATGATCATAGTCACCAATAACTTCCATTCGGATGTTGTTTTCGGCTGCCCTTCCGTGAGATTGTTTCTTAGAGGGTATTGCTATCGACCATCTTTCAGAATTATAAACTCCTTGATGGCCGGGGTGAAGCAGGGAAATAGTGTCTGAGCCTTCTTTAACTTCCATAGTATGAAAGCTTGATTCCTGCACCAGGAGGGCGGGGACTCTGCCTCGCGCAAAACTTCGAACGATCGGTTGATTATCTACTAGAAGGTCGACTGTTTCGGGTGGTAATGCCTCAAGAGCAACACTGAGATCTCGTTCCCATTCAATATCCAATTTACGCTCATCTACAAATTTACGCAGACTTTCTGGGTTTCTAAGAGCACATTTATCAAAGCCGACTGAGTCAGCTAGTTTCATAAGCAAAATAGAAGTAGCGCGATTATTCCCGTCAACTATAAATAACCGAGCATTGGTTTTGTGAGGTTCTTTAAAATAGGCAACGGTCAGAGGTGTTGCGACGGTGTGCCTATATTCTACTGAATCTTGAATTAACTCGGTCATTGTTGCGTTGATTCTTCCAGGGTCAGCGAATTCACCTCGGGGTAGTTTGGCCACATCAACGTGGGTGTAAGGCAATTCATGGTGTCCGGCAGTTCTAACAACGTCCATTTGGCCTACGCCGGGTAAGGTTAACCATTGGGATTCTAGTGCGAGTTGGACTACGAGTGCCTCTGCGTTTCGTGGATCATGTCCAGTACCCAATAGTTTGCTTCTGGCGTGAAGATTTTTGAATTCAGTTACCTGTTTTTCTAAAGAGAAAGGCTGTGTTAAAGGGTCTTTAACCGTTGCGTAGAGCTCCAAGAAAGGTTTTACGTGAGTGAAGTCTCCTACACCAAGCTCTGTAGCCATTTGCTCAACTCCGAGTCTCCATAACTTTTCCTCTATTTGTTTGGTATATTCTGAAACATCGTAGAATTGCGGGTCGGATTTGTACGTACCTCGCTTGCCGTTATTATAGTTGGCGTCGTCTGGGGTTTTGGAGTTAGCCATGGCATTTCCAAGTTGGTCATATACTTGCGCCCCGATGGTGGCTATTTTTGAGTATTCACTTCCCCATTTTCCAAGAACTAGATGCCCATCGCGCAGAATATCTCGACCTATACCATCAAAAGATGCCGGAAAAAGACGCGTAGGATAGTGGTCCATCATAAACTTGACTCTTCCTATTTCGCTTTCCAGATTCTCATTGAATTCCCAGTGCAATCTAGTAAAAGGGGCATCTTCTGTATGTTCGGCAATTGGAAAATGAACATACGGTTCAGAACCATGACCGTGACCAAAATAATTAACTCTTTTAACAGCCGCTAAACGAAGAAGACTTCTGGCCGTACTGTCAAAATAGTTTTGAGGAGCGACACCCCTGGGTTTAGGGCGCCGCAGTTGGGCTTCTACATATCTTTCCCCTTGATCGGGGACTCCGATGTCTTTTTTTACACCAGCAGTTTGTTCTGGTTTTATAATAAATATTTCAGCCATACTGATTTAGGCAGCTGTTTTAGATGTAAGGGAAATTTACCACATTCACTTTCTTTGCACCATGACACGATTGTCAGGAAAGTTGACACATAATCTTTTTAAATATGGTCAAATATTTGTTACCAAATATTAGTTTACAAAAATTTGAATGTCAACAGCTGAATTGGAAATTTGGATAAATAAGGGGTACTGAGCTAAAATACGGATTATGAATAGTACATTAGGCGGACTAATTAAAGATTATAGGCTAAAAAAAAGATTATCTCAATATGATGTCTCTTTAAAGTTGGGCTGGAGCGATACAAGCCGACTTTCTAAAATTGAGCAAGGTAGAGTTTCTAAGCCGAAAAGAGAGACGATAAATAGGCTGATTGATGCCTTAGAACTGGAGGAGTATGAAAAAGGCGATTTTCTTTATACAGGAGGTTACTTGCCGACAGACGAAGAGATTGAAATGGCACTATCACTGGTTAAAACTCGAATAGACGGCTGGCAGTATCCAGCTTATCTGATGGACTTTAGTTGGAGGCTACTGTACTGCAATATACCAAATTTGCAAGCCATAAATTTTGGAAATGAAGCACTAGAATTTGTTAATACATCCAAAACTAGTATCTTGGAGTACTCTGTGATGCCGGAGGATCAATTTCCTTGTGTTGTCGAGAAGGGAGATGACGAGAACTCATTAAAGCCTTTTGCTGTGGCTCAGATTGCATCTTTCAAGACCGAAAATCACAGATTCCAAAACGAAGACTGGTATAAAAAATTAGTTAAAAAGTTAATGACCTATGAGACTTTCAAAAAATTATGGCCAACAATATCGAATACAAATTATCAGAAAAAGCTGCAAGATTATGAATTCAAAAGAACTACTTTTATTAGAAACGGAAAGAGTGTAGTTTTGAATTTTCATATGTATACTTCAAAGATAATAAATTTTCCCCAACTGCAAATCGTGCTTTATCATCCAGCAGATGAATTTACTACAGTTTATTTCAAAACCTTACAGAATTTATAAATCTTTTAATTTTCTTATTGTATAAGCTTAGTAAAAGTGTTCAGTTAATAGATAATATGCGTCATTAAAATTGACAGGGGGTGTGTTAGAATCGCTTGGTAATGGCTGGGAATCCGAATACATTCGCGGAGCTATTCAAGAAGTATCGACTAAAAGCGGAAATTCCTACCCTATCAAAATTTGGTCATTTACTTGCAGAAAAAGGTTTTAATTACGAAGACAGTATTTTTTCTCATTGGCAAAGCGGTAGTAGGGAACCCCAAAGTCGTTTTATTATCCTAAAACTTATCGAAATTTTTAGTGAGAGAAAAGCAATAACATCAATAAATCAAGCTAACGAATTCCTATCCTCAGTAAATCAAGGTTACTTAACTGAAATAGAGTTAACTAAACTTCAGTTTGAACATTCATTCCAGGTTCCTTTTCAAGTTCCAAATCAAATTGCAAATTTTACCGGTAGGGAAAATCTGATAACAAAATTAAAATCCCAAAGTAAAAGAAATAAAATTTTACTTTTGTGCGGTCCTCCCGGTGTGGGAAAAACATCAATAGCAATAAAGTTAGGATTTCTCTTAAGAAAAGAATTTCCAGACGGAGTTTTATGGTTTCGACTTGATATTTCAGATGCAATGGACGTGCTGCTTGCAATTGCTCATGCATTTGGAAAAGATATTAGTAATATTCAAGATAAGGAAATTAGAGGTTCAGTTGTCAGGTCTTTGTTGATAAGTAAAAGAGTATTATTCATTTTTGATAATGCTGAGCCAGATGTAGATTTAAGTTCGGTTTTGCCGAACACCAAAGATTGTCTGGTTATTGTTACTTCCCGAAACTCGTTCTTAAAAATTCCTAACGAATATAAAAGTGTCAATGTTCCTGAGTTTAACCGTGAAGAAGTTTTGTTTCTATTCAAGGAAATAAATGGGAAAAAATATCTAAAGACACACAGGAGGGCAATACTTAAACTTGCCGATGGGGTTGGGAATCTTCCGCTGGCTCTGCATATTCTTGCCCAGGAGATAAAAAGGGGTTCAATTTCAATAGTTGAATTAATTCACAGATTGGATCAGGATCCGATTTATATTGAGGGTCTGTTTTATGAAAATAAAAACTTAGCAGTTGCCTTGGAGGTTAGTTTTAATCTTTTAAGCGAAGTTTCCAAAAAAACATTTATCTCTCTTGCAATTTTTAACGGTAAGGATTTTTCAATTGAAGCCGTGAGTTCTATAAATGAATTATCTCAATTAGAAACAAAAAAACACCTGGAAAATCTCAGGGGTATTTCATTGATTGAAAATTCAACAAGCGGGCGATACCGGATTCATCCGTTGATTAAAAAATTTATTCGTCAAAAACTAAATGATCCTGAGTTATTTTTAAAAGCATCGGAATACTATCAAAATTTATTGGCAAAGTATGATAAAAAATTTCTACAATCTCAGCCGTATATGAAACAAGAGGGGGATAATGTTTTATATATTTTTAGAAAATGCTACGAGTTTGCATATTGGAATGAAGTTATTGCACTTTGGGATCCTTTAGAGCAACTACTTTATTCAACGAAGCAACTTAATAAAATGCGCGACGTATACCGAATTGTAAAAACTGAAAAATCTGGGTTAAATATTTTTCAAAAATCCTTGTTTATTTATGTAGCGATTTTAATTACCTACTGGTCTTTTATAAATTATGCTAATGTAGAATCCATTTTTTGGTATCATCTTAGCTCTCTTTTTCTGACTGGAATACCACTTTTTGGTGGAGTTGTTGGTTTGTACATTGCAAAGTCTTGGGGACTGTTTAAAAGTTTGGTTGGAAAGTCTTTATTCTTATTTTCTTTAGGATTATTATCTTGGGGTTTGGGGAATTTAGTTTGGGCTTATTATAATTTTTTTCTAGATGTCCACATTCCTTATCCGTCTTGGGCCGATTTGGGATATTTACCAAGTTATATTTTCTGGACAATTGGAATTATTTATTTACCTCACGTAGTCGGTAAAAAATTGTATATCCAAAAAAAATACGGAAAACTATTATTTCTGATCCCGATTTTTGTGCTGGCGCTTTCTCACTATCTCGTAGTCTTTATAACCAAGAATAGCTTGGTATTTTCCCCGGTTACTTCGATAACTAAGCTTTTCTTTGATATTGCTTATCCTGTTGCCGATGCAATTATTTTAACTGCAGCTTTGCTAGTGGGTACCTCTTTTAAATTTCTAGGAGGAAAGTATAAATTAGCAATGTATTCTTTCGTGGCAGGATTTTGTTTCCTTTACATTGCTGATTTTTTGTTTTCTTATACCACCACAGCAGGTATTTTTCATGATGGAGGAATAATTGACATTTTCTTCATAGTTGGATATTCCTTCTTAACTTTTGGCATACTTGGGTTTTATTTTAAACCAGAGAAGAACAAACAGCTTTATTGAATCCCTCAATCGCTTAGTTGCTTTTTGTGTTTTTACTACTGCAATACTTTGTGGTTTTACGACAGATTTCCAGACTGCGATAAGATTAACCTACGGATCGCGATACTTTAAGGTCTTGCCACAGGGTTGATCATTCTAATAGAATATCCAGATGGTTATAAGTATAGTAAAAGGAGCGGGGGAGGCATCAACTCCGTTATCTGCGTTTGACGGAGCCTTAAAAGACGCTGGTGTTTATAATTATAATCTTATTACCCTGTCCTCCGTCATTCCGCCAAATTCAGAGGTTAAAAAGATTGACAGGTTTGAAACTCCTGAAAACGAGTGGGGACATAAATTATATTGTGTAATGGCTGAGGAGAGAAGTGATAGAACTGGAAAGTTTATTGCAGCCGGGGTGGGGTGGTATCAGCTTGAAGATAATAGGGGGCTCTTTGTTGAACACCATATTATTGGAGATACAAAACCTGTTGTTGATAATACTATTAGGCTTCGAATTAAAAACTCCTTATAAGATCTATGTCAATTCAGAGATATACCATGGGATGAGGAGAAGATGAATTATGAAATCTCAATTAAAGAAGTTACAGGTCATCCTGCCAGTGTATTAGTAATAGCTGTTTTTCAATCTGAGGGTTGGAAATAAGCAGAGCTTGTGGCTTTGCCTAAAGCAGAGCTTGATTTCTCATAAACTTAAAAATGAACTGGTTTTTTTTAGCACTGTTGGCGCCATTTATTTACGCTATTAATGTTTTTGTGGATAAATACTTGGTTGAAGCGAGAATTCCGGATTATAGAAGTCTGCCCATATTTGGGATTTTTTTATCTTTGCCGGTTGCACTAGGGTTATGGGTTAGTTCGGGATTTGAGTTGATTGGGCTTAGAGATTCGATACTCGTGATTACAGCCGGAGTGCTGACGATTTGGGCATTCTCTCTTTATTTGGAGGCTTTGGCAAAGGAAGAAACCAGTTCACTCATAATATTAATCCAGTTAATACCTGTCATAGTATTAACTTTGTCGTTTTTTATTTTTGGAGAATCGTTGACTCACAAGCAGCTTTTAGGATTTGGTTTACTTCTTTTGTCGACGATATTAGTTTCTTTGAAGAAGGAGAAGAGATCGTTTAGATTCTCAAGGGCGCTAGTTTTTATATTGATGGCTGATATTTTGTGGTCAATTCCTTATATACTAATTAAATCTGCTTCCGCTTCAATTTCGTTCAACAGTTTGATTATGTATGAAAGTCTCGGGGTTTCGCTGGGAGGATTGATGCTATTTTTATTTATACCGGTGATCAGAAGTGCGTTTACTAAAACAATAAAGGGAATTAGGAAAACGGATTTGGGGATTATTTTGTTTAATGAAGGACTTTATTTGGGAGCGAAGATTATTACTTATTTGGCGGTTACTTTGGGGCCTGTGGCGGTTATTTCAATTTTGGGTAGTACACAGATATTTTTTGGAATTTTGCTTGGAGTGGTGTTGACTATGCTGGTGCCTAAAGTTTTTAAGGAGAATTTGTCAAAAGACGGACTGATAAGGAAAGCTGTATTTGGATTTGTGGCTTTTGTAGGAATTATTTTAGTCAGCTGATTTTCTGCTAAGTGTGTATTTCTTAAGAAAAGTAGGATTGTAATCCATTTTGGCTCTTCTTAATCCACGTATTCCGAGATCCTGCTCGATGTTGACGTATCTAATCCCTTTTTTCATTAGGTGAATTGCGAGATTATAGTTTAAGAATTCATAAATCCCTTCGTAGGATATATCTCCTTTCTGAAAAGAACTTAATGCCCAGAAATCGGTTATTTCTTCGAACAGGGTAAAGCCTATTAAACTGTCGTCTATGTAAATTGACATGACTGTTGTATTAAAGAAGTGATAATGCTTGAGTAAGCGTTTTATAGCGTGCAGTTCATTGGTATTTAATTCTGCCTCTGATTTGCTTTTACTCCAGTGATCGTAAAAATTTAACAGATGTTCCTGCACTTCTTTTATATCCATATACTTTATTTTTACTTTATCTCCATGATTTCTCATGAATCGGTTCAAAAGTTTTCGTTTTTGTTTTAGTTTTCCTCCGCTCATTGCGGCAATTTGGTTGACATCCAAAATGTAATCAAAATTGTTAGGATCTTCTTTGAGGTTATATTTTGATATAAGTTCATCATGATTAACTTTCGTGAAATTATGATAGGGGAGTAGCTTTAATTGTTCTCCCCAGCCCTTTTCCTGGGCAAATCTAAGAAGTTGATCGGAGGTATCAAGAACTTTTTGTTGGCCCAGGAATGTTATAAATGGAGAATTATCCACATAATCTGCGAGTTCAATAACAAGATTCCCATTTAAGTATGTGAATTTTATTTCGTCATCTAGATTCCAACTCCATAAACTTACAAAATTAAAATCTGAATAAAGAGGGAAAGCGTTAACATATTTATCAAACGTTTGTTTGTCGTGGAGTTGGATTTTTTGAAATACGGGGAACTGAGGAGACTTCATTATTAATTGTTGACTGTTGTTATCTTATTAGATACTGTTGAGTATATGGAGACATTTAAATCTAGTATAACAAAAGAAAAGATTCTTATGTTGACGGTTGGGTTGTTTGTAGTTCTCAGTGTTTGGTGGGTGGTCATTTTCGCTCTTGGTGTAACTGACGATCCAGTGAATCACATATTCGGTTTCATATACGGGGGGTTTTCTCTCTGGGGAGGAATATGGGGTTTAGTTATAGCTAGGAAATGGGGAGGTTTGGGAAGTTTAATGGGTAAGGCAATTTACTTCCTCTCCTTTGGGCTTCTAGCTCAGGCATTTGGGCAGTATAGTTTTTGGTACTATAATTATGTACTCAAAATTGCTGTCCCTTATCCAGGGATTCCTGATCTTGGATATTTCGGGACTATTCCGTTTTATATTTATGCCGCATTTCTTTTATTTAAAACTTCTGGAGCTAAATTTTCATTAAACACTTTTATAAGCAAAGCTCAGGCGTTTTTGATTCCTTTATCTATGGTGGTGGTAGCATATTTCTTAATTTTGAAGCAATACGAACTCGATTTTACAGATCCATTAGGAACATTTCTGAATTTTGGTTATCCATTAGGACAGGCTGTTTACATTTCTATAGCGATACTCACTTATTTGCTCTCAAGGAAAATGTTGGGGGGAATAATGCGATTTCCTATTTTATTAATAGTCCTGGCTTTTGCAGCACAATTTTTAGCAGATTATATCTTTATATATTTTCACGATCTATATTTTCCAGCAAGCTTTATGGATTATTTTTACCTCTTAGCTTACTTTTTAATGACATTAAGTCTGATTTACCTTAAAGTAGTAGCTGACCAATTAAGGAAAGAATAAATGGACCCGGTTGCGCAAGCTGCCAGTCGAATAATTAAGGAACAAGAGGCTATTATTGGCCCGGTGGCTTTGGACCAGGCTAAAAAAGTGGTGGGGTGGGCGATTGTTAGTGTTGATGATATTAAGGTTACCGGGGATAAAAAGCAGGCTTTGGAGGGATTGGTTAAGCAATTTGAGAAGCTTTTTGGTAAAGCGTCTGTTCAGGTTTGTAAAGATGCCTTTATGAAGTATGCGGATAAAATACCTCAAACTGATGTTCCGGATATTCTAAGAAATTGAGTACCTGTCGTATTTTGACTGCACCAAAATCGTTATAACCTGATAATATTAAATTATGCTGTCCTCTCAGGGTTTAAATGCTTACTTAAGATTGCAACAAATTTTGCTGGCTTCTGAGGACTCAAAATCGGTATTTAATTATCTACTTCCACAAATTTTACTTCAGCTTTTATCTGTGGGAATTATTTATGATTTTGTTGATGTTGTTTTTCTTGAAAAGGGAGTTCAAGTTGGTCAGTCGTATTATGCTGATTCAAGATTTTTGACAACGACAGTTGATTTGCCGCCAACAATTATAAATATTGACCTGCTTTTAGATGATAGACATGACTGGGAAAAGGAATTGTTATGGGGGAGAACATTCGTGACGTCTGATTTATCACTTCTTCGAAAGAATATGCCAGAAATTAAAACTATGATTCTTTCGCCAATTATGCGTGCGAATAACTTATTGGGAGTTCTGACTTTGGGAACGCAAAGACCATTAAATTTGTTAACAGAAGAAGAGAGAGAGCTGATTATAGTTATAACTAATCTTATAAATTTTGCATTTAAAATTCAGGATGTTGAGTATACGCTTTCTGATGTGACACAAGAAGTTTATAAGATGAATTCTAAGTTGCATGAACTGGATAAGCTAAAAGACGACTTTGTGTCTATTGCTTCACATGAGTTGCGGACCCCGATGACGGCTATTCGTTCCTATGCCTGGATGGCGCTTAACAGATCAGATGCACCTCTTACGGAAAAGATGAAGAAGTATTTGCAAAGGACTTTGGTTTCAACGGAGAGACTGATTAACCTGGTAAATGATATGTTGAATGTGTCCAGAATTGAGTCAGGAAGACTTGAGATAGCCCCGCAGTCTATGGATTTGCAGAATCTTGTTGGGGAAGTTTTGGTCGAGATTGATGCTAAGGCTAAAGAGAAGAATTTGAGGGTTGAAAGTGACGGCACAGTACTTCCGAAAGTATTTGCCGACCCGAATAAAGTGCATCAGGTGTTGTTGAATCTACTTGGGAATTCTTTGAAATTTACGAGAGAAGGAGGTTTTATAAGGATTTCGTACTTAAACGACGGTAAGTTTGTGGCTATTTCTATTACTGATAATGGGGTGGGTATAGCGAAAGATGATTTGGCGAGGTTGTTTAAAAAATTCTCCAGACTTGATAACTCCTATGTTGCAGCATCTTCGGCAGGTGGAACCGGGTTAGGGCTTTTCATTTGCAGGAGTTTAGTAGAACTTATGAGTGGACAAATATCGGTTAAATCTGAGGGGGTTGATAGAGGAACAACATTTACATTTACTTTACCAATAGCCACCAGCGCAGTCTTGCAGGAGGCAGAAAAGTATCATTACAAACCGGAGGGAGAAGCGAGATTACTTGAACCAGTGGCGATTCAGGCTTATCCTAATGAACCGATGGATGTGATACTCAAATAGGTTGCGGGGAAAGGTTGTTTGTGGTAAAAAGATTAGGTTACTTAATTTTATGGATGCAAAAAAGAGAGTTTTAATAGTTGAAGATGACCAATTCCTAAGGGAGTTTTACCAGGAGTTATTAGAATCTGAAGGAATGATTGTTGATACAGCGCCGGATGGTCAGACAGCTGTGGATAAAATTCACGAGGGTGGGTATGATTTAGTTCTGTTAGATATCATGCTTCCTAAGAAAGACGGTCTGCAGATATTGAAAGAGAATAAGATGACCCCGCCCACAAATCCTAACGGTCCGATCGTAGTTTTGACCAATATCGGCCAAGATGCAATTATAAAAAATTGTTTTGAGGCTGGGGCGGCGGGATATATGATTAAATCGGCTTTGAATCCAGATCAGGTATTGCAGGAAATTCATAATTATTTACAGATCTCCAATTTAATTACTTAATCCGGATGTATAAACTTAAGGTTTTATTTGAGGATGACCAGATTCTGGTTATCGATAAAAGTGCGGGTATGGTAGTAACACCTGCTGATACTATTCAGGATGAAACGATTTCCGATATATTAGTAAGCGAATTCGGAATTGAACTGGACAGGGGAGGGGTGGTTCATCGCTTGGATAAAGATACTTCAGGAGTGCTAATTGTGGCTAAAACTCAGGAGTCACTGGAGAATCTGCAGGCCCAATTTAAAGAGCGGCTAACTAAGAAACAGTATATTGCTTTGGTGCATGGTGTTGTAAATTCTGAGGAGATAGTTAAAGGATCGATCTCGAGGAATCCAGCTAATAGGGAAAAATTCATTGTTTTAGAAAATGATGACTCAAAACCTGCAGAAACCAGATTTGTTCCTGTTAAAAAGTTGGTAATGAACGAAGAGAAAATAGGGGAGATTTTTGTGGGATTTAACAAAATACAATTTCGTAAAATTCATTCGAGTAATTATCCGGAATTTACTCTTGTTGATTGTCATCCTTTGACTGGACGGACACATCAAATTAGGGTACATTTAAAACATATTGGTTTTCCGATTGTTTCGGATGAAAAATATGGTGGACGGAAAACTGTCAGGCTTGATGAAAGATGGTGTCCGAGACAGTTTTTGCATGCCGTCAAACTTGAGGTGAATCATCCTAAAACAGGCAAAAGGGTTAGTTTTAAAAGCCCTTTACCTGAAGACCTAGAAAAGGCGCTGAGTGTTTTGAGTTAGAATCTAGATTTGTTAAAAAACTGACCCATGGATAATATTTTTTTACAACTTGCTCTTGCTTTAAGCCTATCATCACTATTTGGCTACCTTGTTCTAAGGTTAAAACTTCCTCTAGTTGTTGCGTACCTGTTAGCCGGAGTTACTATTTCTGTCGTCAGCTTAATAGATCCTCATCATTCGCAAGTTTTTGAGATATTACCAGAAATTGGGATTGCTTTTGTATTGTTTTTGATAGGCATGGAGCTGGATTTGAGAGAAATTAAATTGCTTGGTTTGCCGATTGTAGTAGCAGCATTGGGACAGATTATTATTTCGACTTTAGCGGGTTTTACTTTAGCAGGAGCTTTGGGGTTTGGATTTACTGAAAGTATATATCTAGGATTAGGACTGGCATTTTCGTCAACGGTGGTAGTTGTGAAAATGTTGATAGAGAAGCGGGATCTGGCCTCACTTTATGGTAAATTATCCATTGGAATTTTGCTTATTGAGGATTTGGTTGCTATTGCTGTTTTGATGATAATTTCTGTAAGTGGAAGTGCGTTTGGATTAGGATTTCAGGAAAGTTTGCCGCTTATTACACTGGTTTTGAAAGCAGTAGGACTATTCATTCTGACTTTTCTACTTTCTAAATATGTACTCGAGAGGATTTTTGATAGTGTCGCAAAATCAGTAGAACTACTATTTTTAACTGCTATAACCTGGTGCTTTGCTTTTACCTCGCTTGCAGTTGTCCTCGGATTTTCTGTAGTAATAGGTGCATTTTTGGCTGGAGTTGCCCTTGCGAGCTCGCCATATCATCTTCAAATCCAAGGTAAAATCAAACCGCTTCGCGATTTTTTCTTAACTCTATTTTTCGTGTATTTAGGTTTACAAACCAAAGTTAGTGATTTTGTAGGAGCATGGCCAGCTATTTTGTTATTTACAGTATTTGCTTTAGTTGCGAAACCAATTGTCTATCTTTTATTGTTAGGTATTTTTGGATTTAGAAAACACACATTATTTCAAACCAGTTTGAATTTATCACAGATATCTGAGTTCTCACTGGTTGTTTTATTGGTTGGGGTGAATGAGGGGTTGGCATCGCCTTTGGCTTTGTCAGTAATGGCAGCAGTTGCTGTTTTATCGATAATTTTTTCTTCTATAACTATTGCTTATTCTAAGCAGCTATTCAAACTTTTTAGTCCTATCCTGTCTTTCTTTGAGCGTAAAGGGGGATCGCATTTTCTGGAATCAAAAATCGAAAGTCAGTTTGAGGATCATGTAGTTGTGATTGGAGCTCACAGGGTGGGAGGACCAGTCGTTAAG
>CAYNRM010000022.1:0-14288 GCA_964399555.1 uncultured Gammaproteobacteria bacterium
AGATTATTGAAATACTTGCTAATAACTGTTATAATTGCAAAGCTAAAATCGAAGATGAGGTGAAGTCTCTCGCCTAGAATATATGGACGATAAAACTGAAACACCAGCCCAAACACCAGCAAGACCTACAAACCCCAGAAGCAAAGTCGTAAATGATGAGAAATCCGAGGCACGCGAACTGTGGTTTAAAACTGTAGTTAAAGTTTTGAAATGGAAAGAGGGTTATAAAGGCAAACTACAACCAACAGTTTCGGAAATGATAACTCCCGGGGAGTGGTCTGCTTACTATAAAGAGACTATTAAAATTAATGTTGGTACTTCAAAAGAAAAAACTTTAGAAAAGTTAAAAGACACTGAAGAGTTAATTAAAAAACACGGCGGATTTGCAGACTAATTCCTAATCTCCCTTTCTAAATATAAAACCTGTTGTTTCAAATATTCTCCCTACCGATCTTGAGTTTTTATTTCCTAAGTTGAGGACAGATGGAAGAAAATCAGATATTCCCCAATTGTGACTCTGTCTCGATGAATATCTGAAGCCATGCCCTTCAATAAATTTGATCCACTCTTTAGCAGATCTAAAGTTATAAGGATTAGACCCAAAAGGCTGTAGATTCACAAGATCATCAACAACCCCAATCAAAAATTTTACTAATATTCTTGATTTATTACGATCCAGGCTGGGGACGGTTTCTTCGTGCACAAGAAGTCTTCCGCCGGACTTTAATACTCTATGCGCTTCTTTAAGTATTTCTCCTTGCTGCTCACAATGGTGCAGCATATCCACGTATGTCAGAACATCGTAGGAATTTGTTTTAAATGGTAAGTTTAGAGCATTGCCCTGGACAAATTGAATGTTTTTTGTATCTGATGTTCTCAGGTCTTCTAAGTCCAAGGCTATGACCTTGGCTTTTGTTTCGGTAGCAATTAACTGAGCAATATGTCCGGTGCCGGCACCAATATATAAGACCTTATCCTCACGTCTAATGTTTTTCTTCAAATTTAAATCTTCAGCAACTTTTGTAGCCCTTTTTCGGGCGAGCTTACTAAAAAAATCAAGTAAGAAAGGATATTTTTCTAATTTAGTAATAATGTTTATTTGAAACTTACTGCTGTATAACTTTGGCATGATTAATTTGATGACTACTTCACAGCGAAAGGATTGAAGTTGGTCTTATTATCATAATAATCTTCGTTCTCTTTTTTCTTTAAGAAATTTACTATTAAATAGGTGAAAGGGGTGAAGAGGATTTCTACTGCGACTTTTAGTAAGTAGCCGGAGATTCCGACCCAGATGAAGAGATCCATCGGGAGGACTCCCCAGAAGGCGATAATCATAAAGATTGCAGTGTCGAAGGCCTGGCCTACCAAGGTTGAAGAGATTGTGCGGCTCCATAAGAGTTTGCCTTTAGTTAGTATTTTCAATTTTGCCAATATAAAAGAGTTTATGAATTCACCGATGAAGTAGGCGGTGACTGAAGCTAAGACTATTCTTGGGGTTAACCCTAAGATTGCCATATAAGCTTCTTGGTTGGGCCAGTCAGCGGCGGGAGGCATGGCGCCGACGATCACGAAGACGGCGGCCATTAGGACGTTTGCTGAGAGACCGAGCCAAATTGCTTTGCGGGTTTTTTTAAAACCGTAGACCTCGGTTAGGATATCGCCGAAGATGTAAGTTAGTGGAAACAATAAGCCTCCTCCGTCAATTGCCAGTGGGCCAAGCATAAGTATTTTTGAGGCTACTACATTCGAGATAAGTAGGAAGGCTACGAAAAAGACAGTTATAACATCCAGATATTTAAAATTACGCACTAGCTCTTTTGGCATTTCAGGTATTGTAGTTGATATTGCTGAGTTTTTAAATACTAATGTGAGGCACTTTGATACCATTGATATTGAGTAGACGTTGTGTTTAAATGGTTATTACTTCTGCCTCTCCTGCCTGGGTATTAGATTTGATTTATGAAAAAACTCATTGCGTTTGTTATTGTTCTTTTTGCGATGTTATTTGATTTGAGAGCTGTTATGGCTTTGGAGTTTCCGTCGTCAGGTTTATTTGGTTCTTTCCCTTCTACCAGACCATTCACTTTTCCATCAAAGACTCCTAAACCTACCAGCTCTGCAAATCCGACTTCGACACCCATAGCATCTGCCACACCTGCACCAACTTCAGCTCCAACACTTTTAGAAATTGAAGATATTGAACCTAATTCTGCTAATTTTATGGATGAGTTTGTGATATACGGCGCAAATTTCGGGACGGGTACCGGAAGTGTTAGTTTAAGAGTTTCTAATCAAAATTATTCCTCTGGAGGGGCACCTATTGTTTCATGGAGTGATAATGAGATTCGGGCTAAAGTTCCGGCAGTTAGAAAAGGATCTTACAGAGTTCAGGTTATAACTCACGATGGTAAGAAAAGTAACGAAATTAAGTTTAGTGTAAAAAACGGCCAACCAACTATTAATTCGTCTTCTATTAGTCTGGTAAATGGTGACTACGAGATGACTTTTTCGGGTACTGAGTTAGGATCCAGAAGAGGAAGTGTGGATATTTATAACGGTGATTCATTGGCAGGCAACGGAATAATTAAATCATGGTCTTCTTCTAAAATAAGATTTGAGTTACCAGCGCTTCCAAATCATGAATATGGATTCCAAATTACAACTTCTGACGGCAGAAAAAGCTCCTTTAAATTCTTTACTGTAGGAAATTAATATCCCAGTTCCTGATTTACCAGATTAGGCATTTCAGTTTTTTTCAGATAGGCATTTAGGTTTTCTATAAATATGTCGATTACTCTTTCGGTGTATTTTGGAGTCCAGCCGGAGTAATGTGGGGTTATTATGACGTTTTCTAAATTCCACAGAGGAGAGGTTTCGGGGAGGGGTTCGATTTCGAAGACGTCGAGGCCGGCGCCGGCTATTGTGCCGGATTCTAAAGATTTGATTAAATCTTTTTCTACTACCGAGGTTCCCCTACCAATATTAATAAAGAATGCGGAAGGCTTGAAGTGTTTGAAAAGTTTCGAGTTAAAGATTTCTTTGGTATGGTCAGTACCTGGTAGACAATTAACGACGAAGTCACCTTCTTTTAAAAGTGATGGCAGGTCTGACATTTCGAAGAGTTTGGCGTGGCCGTTTCTTCTTTTATTGGGGTTTCTAACAACTCCGTACATATTCATGCCAAAACAATCAGCAATTTTAGCTATACGCTCCCCTATTCGCCCCATCCCGACTATGATTATGGTTTTACCGAAGAGTTCGAGGGGCTGGTATTCCTCATAGTTTCTGACCCATTTTTTTTGTTTGATTTGATTGCTGTGTGATTTATGAAGATTCCTGGTGAGCATTAGCATTAGTCCAAAAACATGTTCTGAAATTGGGATTGGGTGGACACCTGAGGAGTTGGTAATTAAAATGTCAGATTTCAAGATAAAGTCGGGAAGTTTATTGGCGCCGGCAGATGTGAGGTGGAGCCATTTTAATTTAGTGCTATTTTCCTCAGTTAATAATTTCAGGTCGGGAGAGATCAGAACATCTGCCAAATCTAATTTAGCGATTATATCTGAGTCTGAGACTGTGGCTATTTGTACTGTGATTTTTTTATTAACAGAAATAATTTTATCCTGAAGATCCGGAGTCACGCGGTAAAGTACTTTTTTATCAGTATTTTCAGGATTAATAATAAGTATGTTCATATAGCCACAAATATACCACAGATTGTGGTAATCTTAGAGTAGTTATGGAAACTCAAAAACAACTCTCGTCTATTTCTAATTATTTGGTGACGCATTTTGATAAGGATCAGACTTATTCGTTTGACAAGATGATGACTGTAAATCCGGTGGTTTCTGAGGTGGCATCATGGTATGAAAAATTACGTAATGCGATGGACTTTCGGGATGATGATGCTATTTTGCGAGCGGCGATTGAGAGAATTATTAAAAGGCGGATGATGTTTGGGGAGAATCCAAAAGCTATGGCGGAGCCTTTAGTTAGGGAGTTAGTTTGGGCTCGTTATTTTCCTGAAGGGACTGTGCCGGAGAGTATTACTGACAAGGTGGAGAAGATTATGACTCTGCACCTTCATTTGCAGGATAAAGTTAACCGCAAGCACCGGGTTAATAAAGGAGTTGTTAATGAGTGGATTTTGCATTTGATGTCTTCAGCGATTGAACACTCACTCGCACCGTCCCACGACAGGGAATTAATCTCTAACTTTATGTTCCAATTTTATAAAGATAAGATCGTGATTTCTGATGATACAGCTGTAACCAGGGACGCTCAGGTTTTTCTGGCAGTGAGAAGAACTTTTGCTCATCAGGATTTACCACTTCTTAGGTATCATTTGTTTATTCAAATTTTCGGGGAGTTAACTGCAGATAATATTGAGACTATTTCTGATAAATTTTTAGAAGCTTATAAACAAATTGAATATCAACTTGATTACCCTCTAAAGAATCGATTCCTAACTTTTTTTAAGAACCAGTCAATTCCGTTTTATATTTTGGAAGAGATATTGAAGCAAAACCGGGGGAAGAATCGGGATTTGGTTGCGAATATAGAAGAATTTAAAGTAGCTATTATGAACATGTGTACTAAAAAGTACAACAATATTCGCGAGAAAGTATCGAGAGCCATTGTCAGAGGTGTGATTTTTATTTTGATTACTAAGACAGTGTTCGGACTTGGTGTTGAGGCGAGCATTGAAAGTTTGATATATGGCAAGGTTTATTGGAATTCTATTGCACTCAATACATTGTTCCCACCGCTTTTTATGATAGTGGTTGCGTTATTTATCAAGACTCCGGATAGAGAAAATTCGGCTCGTATTTGGGATAAAATTAAAACTATTATTTACGAAGGTGAAGAGAAGGGCTGGCAGCCTTTGGTATTAAAAAAGAATACAACGCGAATTGATCCGATTATGAATTTCACATTCATTACACTTTGGTTAGCTGCTTTAGTTCTGACAATGGGTTCGATTGTTTATGTTTTGACTTTACTTAACTTTAAATTTATCTCTCAGGGAATATTTATTTTCTTCTTAATGATTGTGTCGTTTATTTGTTACAGAATTAATCAGACTGCGCATATGTATACATTGCAGGCAGATAGGCAAAACTTTAAATCGGTTCTGTTTGACTTTTTCTTTGTGCCGGTTATTCATGCAGGAAGGCGATTGACTGAAAATATATCTAAGATTAATATTTTTCTGTTTTTCTTTGATATGTTTATTGAAACACCTTTTAAGGTTATCTTTGGATTTTTTGAGCAATGGTTTATATTCCTTAGGACACAACGAGAAAAATTAGGTTAGGATGATTGCTTCATTTTTTTTAACAATGCAGTAATCTAACAATGAAACATTCACAACCCTCATGAATCAAATAATTTCAGTTAGAAATTTAGTAAAGAAGTACAAGAAATCAGAAACCAATGCTGTAGATGGTGTGTCTTTTGATGTTAATGAAGGGGAGTTTTTTGCTTTTTTGGGGCCTAACGGGGCGGGGAAAACTACTACTATTTCTATTTTGACAACTACTCTTTCTAAGACTTCCGGGGATATTAAAATTGCGGGATTTGATATTGATAAACAGTCTTCTAAAGTGCGCCGGAATGTAGGGATTATTTTTCAGAATCCTTCGCTTGATATGAATCTGACAGCTGAGGAGAATATCAGATTTCACGCAATTTTGTATGGACTTTTCCCTTTCAGACCTTTTTATTCTTTAATGCCGGATTCATATAAAAGAAGGGTTGATGAATTAGCTGAGGTATTGGATTTGAAAAATGAAATGCATAAATCTGTTAAGAAATTTTCAGGGGGTATGAAAAGGAAGCTTGAGATTATCAGGTCTTTAATGCACCGGCCTAAGGTGTTGTTTCTGGATGAACCAACCATTGGGCTTGACCCGGAAGCGAGGCGTAATTTGTGGGCATACCTTAAACGGATAGTTGGAGAGGAGAAAACTACTGTTTTTTTAACAACACACTATCTCGAGGAAGCTGAAGATGCGCACAGGATTTGTGTCATTAACAAAGGTAAAATTATAAAGGAAGGTTCGCCGGAGCAGATAAAAAGAAATTTAATTAAGGATTATTTGGTTGTTAGTACTGTAAACAAGAGAGGCCTTGTTGATGAACTTACCCACAAAAAGGTCCGATTTGAAGAAGATTATGAGTTTAGAATTTATGTGCAGAATCGAGAAATACAGGAGTTTTTAGGAGGACTTAAAACAAAGCTGACAAATATTAAAACCCATGCGCCTTCTTTGGAAGAAGCGTACCTTGAGATTATTCATGAAGACACAAAAACTAAGGGGGCAGTAAAAGAATAACATGAGGGAGGTAAGTGCTATTTTAACAATTGCTTTGCGAGACTTTACTAAGCTTTTGCGGGACCGGTTTAGGCTGGCTATTTCTTTTATTTTTCCGATAATTTTTATTGGAGCATTAGGAACCAGTCTGCAATCGAATATTGGAAAATTTATTGAATTTAATTACCTCACATTCACGTTTACGGGTGTTTTGGCGCAGACGCTTTTCCAGTCGACAGCCTCGGGAATTATTTCCTTAATTCAAGATAGGGAGAGTGATTTTACGCAGGAAATGTTTGTGTCGCCAATATCCAGGTACTCAATTATTATTGGTAAAATTTTAGGGGAATCACTAGTATCGTTAGTCCAAGCTGTTGGAGTGTTGTTGTTTGGGCTTTTCATGGCTTTCTTTTTTGAAATTGATATTACGATTTTCCAGTTAATTTTGAGTTTACCGGCAATTTTTGCGGCATGTTTATTGGGTGGAGCGTTTGGGACTCTAGTTATGGCGGCTTTAGGTAATCAAAGAAGTGCAAATCAGCTTTTTCCTTTTGTTATTTTCCCACAGTTTTTCCTTGCCGGGGTTTTCAATCCGATTAAAGAATTGCCATTACCAATTTTGATTCTTTCAAGAATGGCTCCAATGACTTATGCTGTTGATTTTTTTAGAGGGCTTTATTATTGGGGACACCCTGATTATAACGATGTGGTTTTGTATCATCCACTGATGAACTTTGTAATTATTGCGATTATGTTTACAGTTATGATGTCTATCGGGACTTATTTGTTTGTTAAGAACGAACGGAATCGTTAAGCGGATTTGTTTTGAGGCGAATTGAACCTGCGGAAGGTTTTAAATCTTCGGGAAAGATAATACATTGCTACTCTAAAGATAATCCTAAGCAGCCAAAATCTAATGAAGGGTTTCATAGTTAAGTTTTCAATTCTGAGTATACCACTAGTCTGTGTGAGTACAACTTTGAGGCTTTATCGTAGTTCCCTTCACAGGTAATAAGATTTAAACGAGCCCTATCTCCAACTCCAAAAACTTCGATTAATGGGAAATCGGCAAGTTCGTAAGATTTCACTTCAGTTACAGCGTATGTATACTCCTGACCATCTTTTGCCTTAACCTTTAATTCATCTCCTTTTTGGAGCTTATTGATTTCGTAAAACACTGCCGGCTCGCCTGATTTTTTGTCATAATGGGCAGCGATTACTGAATTGCCCCTTTCGCCTGGTTTTGATCCTAAGTTGTACCAAGCAACATTGTTTTCATCTTTAGGAATATCCATTTTACCCTCTTTATCTAAACCTACTGACTCTACGGTAACGCTTCGAACATTCAACTTAGGTATGGTAAAACTAACAGGAGTGGACACATCTTGGGGTTTTTGAACAGCTCCTAATGTCTGGGGGGCAGTATTAGGATTCGAGGCTGCGAGCGGAACGGGGGTTACATTGTTTAGAGCATTCAACTTGTTAAATACGCCCAAACTTAGACCGATGACAGCTAATAACAGTAATGATAAATATAATTTTTTCATGAATTTCTAAGTTTTTATATTAGACAGGTGCCCTATTTACAGGCACCTGCTGTGAATTTTGGCAGTTTTTTAATTAAATGCCTCCCATTCCGGTTGACGGTGGTGCACTTGGCACTGTGGTCGTAGACGCGGACGGTGTTGCGCTTGGTGAGGGTGAAGGCGAAGTTGTTTGTGCGAATGCCACCCCTAAAGTTAATAGTCCTGAGACCGCAAGTCCGGCTGCGCCGTAAGCTACTTTGTTAATCATTATCTTCACCTCCTTTGATTTAGACAGTATATTTTTGTTGAGTTAGAGGCTGATAAAGGAAATGTAAGAGTTGAATGAGAAGAGTACATTTCACAGCAATACCTCTATATTGCTATAATCTATTGATGGGTAATTCAGTTTTTAGAGAGATCTACGGACGGGCGGATAAGAGATTTCTAACTTTTATCGGGGTCATTTTGTTTTTCGCATTTATATATTTTTCTTATTTGGTTGCTAGAGAAACTTTTACACAGCTTGATTTTGATCTGACTGTTAAGATTCAGGATAGGATACCGAGACGGATTGACTTATTATTTTCCTGGTTCTCGGTATTGGGCTCATATCAGGTTACAGGAGTGATTTGGTTTATGATACTTTTCTTCCTGTTGATCAAGAAATTCTGGTTGAGTGCTCTTTCTTTATTTCTTTTGCCTTTAGCACTCGCAATTGAAGTGTTCGGTAAGGTATTTGTGCATCACCCGGCACCGCCATTTCTTTTTTATAGAGGGGTTCTCGATGTGGAGCTGCCGTTACATTTTGTTCATGATCTTTACTCCTACCCTTCCGGCCATGAAACGCGAACAGCATTTCTAATAGTCTTTTTGATGTGTTATTTATATTTTCGAAAAGGTATTACCACCCAATTTTTCGTGCAACCTATTTTGGTTGGTGTACTGTTTATAATGACTATTTCTCGGGTTTACCTAGGAGAGCATTGGTCTTCTGATGTTATCGGAGGATTCTTAATAGGGGCATCATTCGGGCTGCTTGCAGGGGTTGCAGTACCAAAGAAAATAAAGAGTAGAGACGATGAAGCTATTGAATGATCGTTAAGGATTACCTTGAGGCATCATTGCGGCTGGAGGTGGTGTTGGCGCCGGTTGAGATCTGGAGACTCTTGAGCTTTTTAATGTTTCCTCTAACCATTTATTGAAATTCTCATTGACTTTCATCTGCTTTAATTGCTCTTTAGCACTGTCTTTTAATTTAGCAGCTTCTGAGCTTTCCGGATTAGCTAATACTTCTGGAGGGAGGGAGTCTTTGTTCTCTTCTATATATTTAGCAACATCATCGTCAGAAATGTTGACGCTACCTCCAAATAATTTTTGTTTAACTAGTTGGAGTTCAACTAATTTTCGGAAATCTTCTCTTGAAGTTCTATTAACCTGGAGGATTTGGTCTAGTTGAGCTGCCCCGCCCTGTTGTTCTTCAACTTTTTTAATTTCAGCTTCGATTTCTTCGTTTGTTACTCCCTGTTTTTGTTTTTCTCCTTCTGATTTTAAGAGTTTTTGAACTATTAATTCTTCTGCTGTTTTACCTTCGTCTCTTTTTTCCATCAGTGAATAGAGTTCGAATTTAGTTATTGGTTTATTGTCAACCCAGGCTACCACCCAAAGACGGGAGCCGGCAAATAAAACGCCGATTATAGCGAGAACTCCGGCGACTGCATAAAGATACTTTTTGGTGATCATTTTTGATTTAGGTGAAGAGTCTGTAGATTCAACTTCGGAGAAATTGGATTCGCTTACTTTTTTTCTGGTGACTTTTTTTGGTGCAGAAACCTTCTGTTCAACTTTTGTTCGTGCAGTTGTTTTTTTAGCTAGTGTCTTAGTTGCCATAGTCGAGCTTGAAGCATAGTATCACCACCACCCACTATTGGCCAGTGGTATATTAGGTAGGTAATGATCCTAAGAAACCTAACTAATAAAAAAACTATCTGCAAAAATTTAAAAGCCTGTAATACTTTCTTAGATAGATCTCTAGGTCTGCTGTTAAAATCAAATCCCAGGAATTTATTATTTAAAACACGCTTTGGGATACATACATTTTTTCTTAAAAAGACGATTGATGTTTTGGTTTTGGATGAAAAGAGACATGTTATTAATTTAAAGAATCAGCTGGCGCCTAACAGACTTTTCTTTTGGAATCCCAAGCATCAGGTATTAATAGAGCTTGAGGCTGGGAGTATTAAGAAGAGCAAGGTAAGGGTTGGGGATACCCTTAAATTTACTGACTGATTGACTAAGATGGTTCAGCTTGCTTACACTCAGCTGTAATGATACTGTGGGCAATCTGCCTTATGATTTCTGAACTGCTGCTTGGGTTTTTTATTCAGTCGAATGTGAATTCTCATCCTGCTGCACGTCCTATTGCTTCTGTTAGATCCACCAAAGTTAATTTGGCCTCCTCTACTTATTCGCCCGTTCCCACTCCAACCCCTACTCTAACTCCAAAACCTACGTCAGTTAAACAAAAATCTTCACCTGTTGTTAAATCTGCTCAAACTTCGGCTGGTAAGATTTCTGGACAGTCGGTTTTACAAGCTCTTAATAACTATCGCGGCAAGAATGGTGTTGGTTCATTAACTATTGATGAAAAATTACAATCATATGCGCAGTCCAGGGCTGATCATTTGAAATCTATAGGCAAGTTAGATAAACATGCCGGACATCAGGAGTTTATGGCAGGCGGAGGATTTAATAAATTGGGGTTTAATGCGATTGCTGAGAATCAGGGATGGAACTTTAAAGGTGATGCAATCGGGTTGATAGAAAGCTTCTATGGGAAGAGTTCAGGGCATAATAAGAATCAGATAGATCTAAAATATACGCATGTGGGGATTGGAATTTCAGGTGCTTTTACTAATTTAGTTTTTGGCGGAAGAAAAATACAGTAATGTCTTTGGGTGTAGAAATCACTTAGTATTTCGAGTACACTAGCTTTGTGAAAGCCTGTACTAAATGCAAGCGAACTAAAGAATTAAGCCAGTTTAATTTTAAGATAAAAGCGAGGAATATTTATTCTTCTCATTGTAAAGAATGCAGCAATGCTTATGTACGAAATCATTATTTGAATAATAGAAATTATTATTTAGATAAGGCAAAGAGAAGGAATAGGATCATAAGAATTCAAATAAAAAAATACATTTGGGATTATCTGATTAAGCATAGTTGTGTGGATTGTGGAGAATCAGATCCTGTAGTTTTGGAATTCGATCATATTAGTAATAAAATTATCAATATATCTGAGATGGCAAGGGATAAGTATGCTCTTAGTAAAATTATTGAAGAAATAGCGAAATGTGAAATTAGATGTGCAAATTGCCATAGAAGGAAAACTGCATTACAATTTGGGTGGTTTAAAGATATAAATGCCTCCGTAGCTTAATGGATTGAGCACGACGCTTCGGACGTCGCGGTTGCGGGTTCGACTCCTGCCGGGGGCGCAGATATATCTTCAGAAATCTTTGACTAGCTTGTTAGCTCTATATGACGCCTTAATATATCGTTTTTCAAAGTGCCAACTTCCACAGCTAACTTTAAATACTCATAACTTGGCATTACGTTGAAGCAACTCCTAAAGGCTATGGATTTTTTATGGGGTCAGCCTGTCTCAACAATCCTTACTCAAAATTATGCATAAAGTGCCAAACTTTGGTATTGATTTTATTTATATACAGCGCTTCTTCCTCCTTTTGATATGCTGGATCCCTTCTACCCTCTGAGGGAACTGTGCTAGCACTTGCATGAAGAGGGTGTCTGCATTTTGGACACTGTACCCCTTGTAGAAAACACTGGGCTATCCTTGGTCTTTTTTAATAATTTAAGTTTCTAAACTGATCTAAAAAGTTCCCACACAGTCAACTAGAGTCTGCTAAACGACCGAACTCGGATTAGAACCTTCACTCCTGATATAATCATAATATTAAAGAAGAAAACTCACATATTAATTGGAGGGATTGTGATGTTTCTTGTGATTTGTGCTGGTTATTTCCTACATGTAGATGATATCTCAGACCACGGAAGACTCTATTCAAGCAAATCTTCACTTTGTGTGGAGTTTGCACAGAGTTATCTGCGAACTATTCCGAAAACAGAAAAAGATTTTAATGACAAAAAATGGGAAATGGCTATTGATGTAGAAACAGAGTTATATAACATGTGCTTATTAGACATTAGTAAAGTAGCACTTGGATCTTTTCGAGCAAAAGCTCTTGAAAAGTATAGTAATTAAAGCTTGACACCTCATCGTAAATAATCTGGTATATAAAAGCTTTCCTCAGGTGCCTTCCAAAAAGTTCGAAAAGCGTCTATGTCCGCTATAATCTTTATATGAAAAAGCATGTTTCAAAAGGACTACTTCAAGATAATAAAACACCTCGTCTCGAAAAGGATCAGCCCTTTTTTATCCGTAGCGAAGGAGAAAAAGTTTATACTGGATTTCCATTGATCCTTGAAACAGAAACGGATGGCTTTATTTTTGGTGCTATATCTGATTTCCTTGAACCAGATAGCCCTGAAGGTTGTGTAACAGGTGATGGGTATGTGCAGGCACCCGATGGATCAAGAGCTGGACTTGTGTGGCAAGTATATGAAAATGGAGAAAATCATCTAAGTGCCTTAGCTGAACCCGATGAAGAGAGATGGGGTGTGTACAATGTAGGATTTTCAAAACCAATAAAAACACTTCATGATCTTGTATACAACTTTAAAGAAGCACTTCCTCTGATTAAAGAGCAATATAACCGTATGATAAATTATAGAACGAAAAAATAGCACCCAAAATATATAGCGCCGAAAAAGCCGCGTGAATTTAAATGCATCTATCTAATAGTTAACCTCGGCTGTAAACAAGTCAAGTGACAATTCTTACGCTCCTCTCACAAAACTCTTTGTAGCAAAAAATACCCGGCTATATTACACTCAGGATATTGGAGGTGATTTTATGGTAAAGAATAAAAATGATGATTCGCTTTCGAGTGAAACAAAAAAGCATGAGTTTGCGGAAAATGTGGCCGGATCTGGTGAGGGATCTTTGAGTGGAGAGACTGCAGATTTAGAGTCTGATGATGACATGCTTGAGAATGCGCACGACATGGGGCTTTATAAGGCTGATGATGGCGAGCATCCACAGGAACTTAATGTGGCGGCCGAGGTTCAAAAAGCTGAAGATAGCAGACGCGGGATGGATTAAGAAGGATTTTTCAGAGATGACATAAGGGCTGCCAGTTTTCTGGTGGTGTTTAAGCGTTTCATTTCTACCTTATTATTGTCGCCAACGTTAATACCGCGGAGAAGGGCTACGTAGATGATTTTTCTATTTTAATAGACCAGATCAGCCAGATTTAAGAGTCGCTCTCCCCACTTTTATTCCTCAAATTAAGAAAAATGCGTGAATATCGCTAGAGCGTGTTTATTTTAAGCTACAGATATTAAGATTTCGATGTTATGTTCCGGATAATCAACTTTAATTTTGGTGAGCTACTTATTTTTGTATATCTCCTCATGTGTGCCAAAAGCCACAAAATAGGCCACTGGTTCGTCTTGTTCTCTATCTTCTTGATAGATCGCCCGTAAATCTGCTGTTACATCAATACTTCTGAACCCTTCCCATTCTCTTTTTAAATCGTGATTATCCAATTCCAGGTTGTTGGGATCTTTGAAGAAAATTTCCAAGGCTTTTTTAAAACTGTTGCGGGTTCTAACATCTTGTTTCTTGAGTTTATTTATTAGTTCCGGAGATATCTGAAACTTCATATACCCTGCTGTTCAAGCCATTTTACTGCTTCTTCGCCGCTATTAAAAACAGGAGATGCCTTTCCCTCTTTTTTATCTTTTAGGGCCTGTTTTATCGTTTTAATCAAGTATTCACTCGGCTCCTCGTTTCTTGCACTAAATTCTACAGACTTTGTCCTGATGAATTGTTTTAAAAACGCTTTAATGACAACAGATAGAGGCATGCCTAACTCTTCTGCCGTTTGCATAGCCTCTTTTTTTGTTTGGGGGTCAACTTTAGTAGCAACAACTGAGTAGCTCATGATGGTCTAGAGTATATACATTGGACTACTATTTTGTCAAATATTTTGAAGGAGAATTTCAGAATTAGATTCTTTGGTTTCAAATATGATGTTACCATTATTAATATGAGTAGAAACATTCTCGAATCCTGCTTTATCAAATAATTCTTTTAAGCGTTTCATTTCTACCTTAATTGTTACCGCCAGCGTTAATTCCTCGGAGAAGGGCTAGGTAGATCATTTTTCTATTTTAATAGACCAGATCAGCCAGATTTAAGAGTTCTTTTTCTTGATATTGTTGTTTAGAGTAAAGAAAACAGCGTAAATATAGCTTCGGAGAGTAAAATTTAGGTGTGAGCCATACGGGTCTGGAACCG
>CAYNRM010000023.1:0-14253 GCA_964399555.1 uncultured Gammaproteobacteria bacterium
CTTAACCAACCCCGCAATATCAACAAACTCCACAACTGCCGGCACCAAAGGTGGCAAAGCATCCATCTTCTCCTCAGTTTTCGTAATCTCCGCCAATTTCTCCAATCGCTCGTCGGGTACAGCCACAATCCCCGTATTCGGTTCAATAGTTGCAAACGGATAATTAGCAGACAAAGCCACCCGCTTCTTCAAAAGCGAATTAAACAAAGTACTTTTCCCAACATTAGGCAACCCAACGATTCCAACCTTTAAGGACATTTGGAAATTATACTATAATAGCTTCATGAAGGTACCCAACAGTAACCAGGCAAAAGTTACTCAGCAAAAAATCCTTCACTATTTGATTTCCGAAAACCACCCTTTGGGTAAGTTTAAATCCAAATTTTTCCGCCGGCTTGGATTTAACGAAAATAATATTTCATTCTTTCAGACAGTTCTGCTTGAGTTACTGGTAAATAACGATGTTTTGGACGCAATCGTGTCCCCTTTTGGAATAAAATATATTGTGGATGGAAAACTTAAAACTCCAAAGAATAAAACAGTTTATCTACGCACTATCTGGATTATAGAAAAAGAACAATCCGCTCCAGTATTAGTTACCGCCTACCCAAAATGATGTTATAATTATTTTATGTATAACGAACTAGACACAATCGTATTAAATAAGGACATAAAAGAGTATGATCTCAAAAAAGGAGACATCGGATCTGTCGTGCATATTTACAAGGATAAAGAAGCATTAGAAGTGGAGTTTGCAACAGAAGGAAAAACAGTTGCTGTTTTAACCCTCAACACCACCGACATACGCAAGCTTACCAAAAACGAAATCTTCCACGTCCGCTCATTCCCGAACCTAACATCCTAATTTGTAAACAAATTCTTCAACCTCACTAACTTACTTAAACAGTAACGAAGCTAAAAACTATTTGCAGAGTGAAATTTTCTGGCTTATTTGCAATAAACCAACTCCTGGATTCAGCCCTTGAATCTCCCCAAACCTACTCCCACTCCCCAACTCCTGAGAGGCAATTTTCCAAAACGAATCCCCTTCTTGAACGGTATAGCTACAACTCTCCGGCGTTTTAAAAACCCCCGCCACAGCTTTTCCACTAGATTTAGCAGTCATCAATGTGGGATTTGAATTAGATTGACTTAAATTAGCAAAAAACTGGGTATTACTGGCAAATTCATTTTTCGTTTTAACAGCCACAGTCTGGCTCCATTTTCCGGCATTACATCCGTTGGCTGCCTGGACCCTAAAATAATATGTTGTATTAGGAGTAAGGCCGGAAACAGTCCTGCCCATAGTCCATTGGTTTCCTGAATGGCCAAAAGAGTCTCCATATTGATTAGCCTCAGACGTTAAACCATAATTAATGTTATACCCGCTGGATCCATTAACAGTCGAAAAGTATAAATTAGCATACGTCCCAGCGGCATCAACCTGAAATAGATTTGGTGCGGCAATCGGAGCAGAGTCTGTACATCTGTTCAGAGATTCTGAACCATTTGAACTAGGAGCTGATGATGTGGTGTTAGGGCTACGAACTGGATTGATTGAAGCAGGCGAGGTAAAGCCTCTTAGAGTTGGATAATCTCCACTGTTTACTTGCCAGATATCGGTAAAATCCCAACTACTCATCGGTACATTTGTACTGTTTCCTTTGAAGTAATTTGGAGTACTATTACCACTATTTTGGGCAGTACAACTTGTGGTTGTGTCACCACTACAGTTACTCGTACCATTTAATGTGGCATCAAAGTGGACATTTGTAACTGTCGCACCACTATAGCCAAATACCCCACCGAATACATCAGAGGTACTTCCTGATTTTGTTACAGCGGAGAAAGAATTCGACATCGTTTGACCATACGCTCCTGCAATTCCTCCAAATGTTACATTAGCACCAAGGGTTATTGAGGCGCTTGCATAAACGTTGGTTACTGAAACAGTTGGTGTGCCATATAGTGCACCAATTAATCCTCCTCCATATCCAGGGATTGTTGAATTATACGTACCTGATGCATAGCTGTTTGCAACAGAAGAGGTTCCAGCTATTCCTGCTATTAGACCTGCCACATTATTTGGTGTGGCATTGTTAGAGTTGATCGTTCCGTTATAAAAACTTTTAGTAACCGAGGTGCCACTTCCATGCCCTAATAGTCCACCAATAAACGACCCTGCTGTTCCCGGTATGGTTAAAGCTGCTGAACAATGCGATATTGCTGAACCTGTATTCGCCCAACCAATAAGACTACCGACAAAATCATTATCTGTTGATGTTACTGTTCCACTTATTAAACGCACATTACTAATGGTTGCATTTTCAGTATACCCAAATAATCCAACATAGCCTGAGCCGGAAATATTTATAGTACTAATTGCAAAATTATTTCCATTAAAGTTTCCACTGAATTTATTTGTATCGTTTCCAACCGGTGTAAAAGTTATTCCGGTACAATCAATGTCGTTATTTTGTTCATAATAGACAGTTAAATTATTGGCCATTTCTTGGAGTAATGCGCAACTCGTTATTTGATAAGGATAATTGCTTGTTCCTTCACCATATCCGGAGAATGCACTTACTGTTTGACTCGAAAATAGAAATATCACAAAAGTGATAATTACAGAAAGTAAAGTTTTTGAATAGATGTTTATCAATTAAATTTAACTTAACTCATGTGCTAATACAAGCTACTTTCTCATCTTGATAAAGAAGCCTGATCTCATAGATCTTCAATTAGACAGTTTAAAATGAATGATTCTTTCCAACTTATTTTTTTCTAAAATAACTCTAGCTTTTCTGGGATCTGGAAGTGTAAACCTCAGTTTGAAGTTAGATTTATTAGTTGGGATTGTAGAATGGGCTTCCCCACCTTAAGACTCATGTGTGGAATTATAACAAACCAAACACTAAATTATTGGAGTTTACTCTTAGGATTCATCAGTGTCGATAAGTCTAGGCGCTGGTCCTAATCCAGCTCTATATCCTAATATATATACAGCTTTGTACCATTCACTAACATCTTTAAACCCTTCTAAAACAAATGATTGTTCCGGAATTCCATCCATTTCTAAATGCTTGTTCTCTTCTCTAGCTTCTATAACATCTCTAACAAGTGAAAATCCAGATGGGTCATCGTCTATATAACTACCTGCTGCATTAGCGAGTGCTAAAGCGTCAAGAAAATTCTCAGCCTGACCGACAGGGTCTTTGCGAGTATCTGGACTAACCTGAATACCTGGCGCAGAAGATGCAATAAGATTCCCTCTCTCATCCTCTAGCGTTGTTGCCAGTTTCAACAACCCGACCAAATAAAGACTTCCGTAAAGATCTTCCCTCATGGCATTAAAAATCTGCTGTTGTACCTTACCCTTACCATTCCCTTCACCTAAACCACCATCAATTGCTTTTTTCTTTTCAACGGCATAGCGGGCAGTAGAAAGAGAAACAGCACGCGCTAAATGTAACCCACCTTGGGTCACTTCAGTTTTAATTTTAGGAAGTTCATCAGCTTCCAGCGATCGAGAATATGAAGCCCTCTTCATCTTATTATTAGAGTTTAGATATCTTGCATAATAAGCAGTCTCTGCTGGTGTATAATTCGGTCTTTCCCCAAAGTCTATCATATGTAATATATTAAATTATATAGGCTTATAAGTCAATTTTTTACCAGTTAAATAGAGAACAGATGAATCTTATTCAAAAGAAGAACCGACTAAACTTTTGAGATCATCAAGATTTTTTTGCCTGTTAATTTCTTCAGATGTGATTAATAGTTTCATATCTTCATTATCTTTAATAAAAATGCATGGAAAATCTTCTTTTTCTTGTTTTGGAAATGACTTTAAAAATTCGTCCTTATGCAGAAATTTAGCTTTTAAAGGTAGGTTCTCAATAAATTTCTTCCATTCATCTCTCATGCTGAAAGCTCCGTATGTTAAAGCGCACAAATTACAGCTATAAGTTTGAGGAGAAACAACTTTATGCACTGCATCAGTTAATTTAGCAAATGTGGACGAATCAGCATTATAAACAAAAATAAGCTCCACTAATTATTCTCCTTACCAGAAGAACTAATTAATTTCTGATCCTGAGGCTGGGCAAGATTTTGAGTCGGTTCCAAATTCGAAGGCTCAGTTAAAACCGTTTTAAACACTACTGTGTCCATATTCTTGCCGCTCACTAGCAATTAATCCTTCCATAATATTCTTAAACGCAACTGGTTGACCTATATAGTCCAACACAATTGATTTTTGGTCTGAACCTGCTGTACCGACAATAATCTTTCCATACTTATAAAATAACCTGTCCATAACCCCTTGCCTGACCTCGATATGGGTAACTTTGTTATAACTGGCAGAACATAACGTCACCTGAAAATATCCGGTCTGGACTATTAATCTTTTATTAGTCAGAATATATTGAATTCCCTCTTTGGTAAAATAATATCTTTGACAAGCATAAACTAAAGCCAAAACTAAAGCCCCACCTAATCCAAAGTTAAGATCAAAGCTTAAAACTCTTTGAACCAGGAAAAAAACAGGAAATGTTATTAAAGACGCAGCTAAAAAATGAAATACAAACTTATGGACCAGGTAGTGACTACTGACAGTAGTAAATGTAACCATCTCCTCATCATCATTCAGATAATGGGCAAATTGTTTTTTTCTTTTAACAGAAACAGGGCCTTGATAGTGATTGCTCATGTGTAGTTAAGGGATTTAATACCTGTTGACTAGTTTACCAATTTTAATACAATTACATAATGATCTTATTTTCAATCATATTTCTTGTTCTGGGGATTCTTATACTTATGAAATCGGCCGATTGGCTGGTTTCCGGTGCTTCATCAATTGCTGAAAAATTTAAGGTTAGTCCAATGGTTATCGGTTTAACGGTGGTTGCGTTCGGCACCTCCGCTCCGGAATTGGTAGTTTCTTTAACTAGCGCCTTTTCCGGAAACACCAATCTGGCTTTAGGCAATATAATCGGATCCAATATTGCCAATATTCTATTAATTTTAGGGGCATCAGCCCTGCTTTGCCCCTTAGTTGTTCAAAAAAATACTGTTTGGAAAGAAATTCCGATGTCTTTTTTGGGGGCATTAGTTTTGTTCGTGCTGGCTTTACAAAATATAATTGATGATGGGAGCATCTTTAATATTCCACTTTCTGGACCTGAAATCGTCGGATCAATAACCCGAAGCAATGGCATTATCCTGTTAGCATTTTTTATAATTTTTCTATATTACACTTTCGGAATTGCCAAGGTTAGTGCGGATAGCGAACCGGAAATCGAGCAGAGAAAAACTTGGGTATCTGTGCTTTTGATAACTGCCGGACTGGGAGGACTTATTTTAGGAAGCAAGCTACTTGTCGATAGCGGCATCAATATTGCGAAGGCCTTTGGTGTAAGTGACATCTTAATCGGTCTAACATTAGTAGCAGTTGGTACAAGCATACCTGAACTGGTTACCAGTTTAGTTGCAGCTTCAAAGAAAAAAATAGATATAGCAGTCGGGAACGTTGTAGGATCTAATATATTTAACATATTTATGGTCTTAGGAGTGACCTCGATAGTAAGACCGCTTCCCTTACCTGCTGCCAATGTTGCAGATATATTTGTTTTGTTTCTCACAACGATTTTACTATTTGTGTTTTTATTTATTAGACAAAAGCATGTGATTACAAAACTCGAAGGCAGCTTAATGTTGGTATCTTATGCAGTCTATATTGTTTTTCTTATAAACAGAGGCTAGAAAGCTGGCTAAACCATTTGATATGTATAAATTACGCTCGATGGTTGAGAAATATGCTAAATAGTTACATAGCTACTTACAACAAAGTAAATCCAAAAATTTATTACAACACTAATCCCTCTTAAGAAAAATGTAGTTACTTTTGCTTAGCGTGTGGCAATGAGAACGAAAATATTGAGCCTTTTCCTTCAATGCTCTCAACTTTTATTTGCCCTTTGTACTGTTTGATTATCTGTGAGGCAATGTATAAGCCCAATCCATAGCCTGACAGACTTTTTGTCTTGACGTTTTCGCTTCGGTAAAACCTATCGAAGACTCTCTTTTTCTGTTCCTTCGGGATACCCATACCAAAATCTTCGACGCTGACTGTTACACTCTTTTTATCCTCAGACAACCGCACATTAATTTTTTTGGCCTCTGGTGAGTACTTGATGGCATTGGTGAGAAAGTTCGTCAAAACTTGGCCTATATGCTCTTTTATAGCACGAACTTTATGGGAGGTTTTCCCGACAACCACAATAATGTGAGTCGGTGCGGTAGCTTCTAACTCTTTTGCCGTATCCTTTACTAAACTATCAAGGTTAAATTCTTGCACTTGGTAATCTGCCATACCAGATTGAATCTTGGAAACATTGAGCAAATCACGAATCAGGTTTTCCTGTTTGGTTATTTGTTCCTGTATTTTGGTTAGGTGTGACAGACCCTTTTCTTCCTTAATTTGCTCAAGATGTTTGTGGAGTAGCTGGGCATATAATTTAATGCTTGTCAGGGGTGTTTTAAGCTCATGGCTTGCCATACTAATAAAATCATCTTTTTGCTGTTCAAGCTCCTTTCGTTCTGATAAATCCCGTATTATTTTGGCAAATCCAAGTAAGTTTCCGGCTTTATCTCTAAGAGGTGTCGACATCCCACTCGCCCAGAATTGGCTTTTATCGCGTCTTACCAGCCAGTTTTCATCCTCACCTCTACCCGTTTCAAGTGCTTGTTCTAACTCTAATTTTGGCTTATCTGCCTTGCGATCTTCTTGGGTAAAAAGTCTTGAAAAGTGCTTACCCACAATTGCTTTTTCCTTGTACCCCAAAAGGTTTTCCGCTCCGATATTCCAACCAATTACGTATCCTTTCATATCAAGCATAATCATGGCGTATTCTTTTACACCCTCCACAAATAAACGGTATCCCTCATCACCTCCCACTACTGAAACCTCAGGAGCTTTTTTTGTAGTTGTTTTACTTTTGCGAAGCGAAAGCAAGGTTTTCTTATTGGTAAATGGAATGACCATTCTTTTATCCATACTTTTCTGTAGATTATTTTATGAGTTGAGCTACTTTTGCGAGTAAGTCTTGCCTATCGAATGGCTTGGCTATAAAGTCATCTGCCCCTGCTTTCATAGCTATTTCCTTAATGTCTTTGTTTGCAGAAATCATAATCAAAGGAATATCCTTTGTTGGCTCATTGCCTTTAAGATACTTACAGATAACCCGTCCATCAAAACCAACCATCCAAATATCTAGCAAAATAAGATCGGGACAATCTTCTTTAATATCTTTTATAGTCCGTCCATCATCCGTAGACTCGACTATGTATCCTGCATCTTCGAGAATCAACGTAAGAACATCTACAATAGCCGAGTCATCATCAGCAATCATAATCTTTTTCCTTGCTTTACTCATGTTTCATTTCCTCCTCCACAAGTGTATTGGTCTGATTTTTTCGTTTACCCTTTTTGATTGGCAAACTGAAACAGAAGGTCGAGCCCTGCCTGCCGCTAGACAGGGCTGCCCGTTCGATAGGTGGGCTTTTTTCACTTCCATCACTCTCAACCCAGATGCGACCAGTGTGGCGTTTGACTATTTCTCCGGCAATATACAGCCCTAACCCAAGACCAGCGAATGTATCCTGCTTCAAACCACTAACCCGAAAGAAACGGTCAAACACTTTGTCTAGTTTGTCTTTGGGTATACCCACACCAAAATCTTCAACACAGAGAGTAACACTTTCTTTGTCTTCTGAGGTGGTAATAACAATCTTTTTGCTATGCGGTGAATACTTTATTGCATTTGAGATGAAGTTGGTAATAACTTGTCCGATTCTATCCCTATCTCCATAGACTGTTTTTGCTGGTGCAAGTTTTTTAATAAGTGTATGTTTTGTGGTTGTCTGCTGCATTTCCTCAACAATGTCTATCACCAGTGCCTTAAAATCAAAATACCCCTCCTGGAACTGGAGTTTGCCACCTTCTATTTTTGTCACATCAAGCAAATCATTAATGAGGCTGGTGAGTTTGTTAAGCTGTCCATCCATTCGTGTAAGGAGCTCTACTGCTTTGGTATTTCCTTCTTTTTGAAATCTGTTTTGTAGCACCTGCGTATATCCTTTGATGCTTGTTACTGGTGTTTTGAGTTCATGGCTGGCAATAGCGATAAATTCATCCTTTTGCTGTTCAAGTTGTTTTCGCTGCGTAATATCTCGAGCTGCAGCAAATATACCAAGAACATTATCCTTGTCGTCTTTATAGACGGATGCGTTATATAAAACATCGGTCAACCTTTTCCCGCCGGCGTGTCGTATAGTGAGTGGATAGTCAGTTACAAAACCTTTCTTGAACACTTGCTGATAACCCTCACTAGCCTTTTCCGGTTCAGTGAAGTAATTGGAAAAGTCAGTGCCAATCAGCTTTTCTTTGGGAACGCCTGTAACTTTTACGGTAGCCTCATTAACGTCCGTTATCTTTCCATCAGGACTAATAGTAACTAATGGGTCGAGTGATGCTTCAATGAGACTGCGAGTATACATTGAGGATCGTTTCTTTTCAGTAATATCTTCGATAGCAAGCAGAATAAGCGACGCTTTATCCGGTCCTTGTCGTAGGGTTCGCGCATTCAAAAGCATGGTTTTTTGGCCAATGTCCTTAAAGTCATGCTCCACTACAAAGTCCTCAATTGTGTTCTTCTCAGGAAGAATTTCCTCAAGGAGTACGCGAAGCTTTGGAATGTTCCACTGCCTATTCCCCAGGTCATAAAGCAATCTGTTTTCTGTAGAATTTGGTGCTACCTTGAAGGCGCTATAGAATGCCTCGTTGGCTGACATGATTCGCAAGTCCTTATTCAAAACTAACAGTGGTCCACGCACAGTTCGAACAATCGCATCCGCATAATCACGGGTAATTGTTACCTCTTCGTTGATAACATTCAATTCGCTGATAATTTCATTGGTATATTCCTGAGTCAGCGTTACCGCTTCTTTTAGTTTGATCACCTTTTCTTGTCGAGCTATGTGAATGGACTCATCTGACTGAGTAATGATTATTTTTTGAGAAACTAAATGCGAGCTACCCATATCAGCTTGGGGGTTGATAGCTTTTCGTAAATTACCGATTTCAGAAATAAGGACTTTTTTAGAATGTTGACCTTTCATAGGAGAGAAGTTGCCTTAGGATTCTTATTATCGTTCTTTTTCATTGTTTCCTTTCATCATTATAAGTAAATCTTTTTTTGTAAATCGCCAATCACCACGTATGCCAACTTTTGTGCCTACTATTCTTCCTGACTGTGCCCACCTACGGATTGTGGTAACACTAACCGTTAAAAAAGAAGCCGCTTGATGAACATTCAGTAGTTCCTGTGAAGAATTTTCTATAGATAGCTTAGTCATATTTAGTCATTTCAGCCAGTATACTACCTCAGTATGTGAATGTGGTAATAAAATCCCCCCAACCCAACTACGGGTGGCACCATATGCAACATATATTCATGCGCTGGTTTAAGAATTAATAAGATGTCTAATTCGGAAAATTGATAGCTAACGACAATAACAAATATTTTTGAAGCTTAAAAGGATTATTTACCCTTATGAAGGTGATGGTTTAGTGCATTTCCTGCCCAAACTGAAGCAAAAACTACAGCTCCTAAAACTGCCACTCCCGTTAAAACAAATGCTGCCCCCCCACCTAAAGCAGATGGAAGCAGATGATGTTTATAATTCATTAAATTTGATGCGCTATTTGGTTTAGTAACTGATTTCTTTTTAGCCATATATCTAATATGCGTTAAAATAAAGGATGAGTCAATACCTCATTTAAGACATTCTAAGTACATAAGAGGCCCAAGTTGCCCTGAGCCCCTTACGAGTAGATCTCAAAGACTTATATCCTGTCTTCATCCCGGGCTGTACCACCTTTCGCACCCATTTGGTGATGAGCTCCTGACTCATCATTCATATGTGTACTTCTGGTAGTTGCGCGTGAGTGAGATTGATCTTCAGAATCAACCACTCTAACGTGATCAGCGTCGAATTCTTTCATGATATCTTTAACCTCGCCTTCCTCTCCATTTCTGGCAGGAACAGCAACCAAAATACCTCCTTCATTAATGCGGGTTTCGTAGGTTCTCGCTTCATCTTCAGTTAAATCGAATGTGCTGGTTAAAGCTCCGATTAAACCTCCGGCTACAGCACCTGTTGCTACCCCAGAAACAGTAGAAGCCGCGGCTCCTGTCAGACCCAAAGCTGCCCCAATTGGCCCTCCAATTAAGAACCCTCCAAGTCCAGGTAGCAGTGTACCGGCCAAAAATCCGGCAACTCCTCCTACTACAGCACCTGTGCTGGCTCCTTTTACAGTATCTTCAGCGACACTGGCTCCTGTATTTTCAGAAATTACTTTAGCTTCATGACTATCCTTCATTAAGATAGACATATCCTTAGGATTATAGCTTTGAGCTTCTAGTTCTGAAATTGCATTTTCTGCATTAACTCGGTTTGAAAATACTCCAAGTATTACAATTGACATATATTACTTCACCTCCTTTATATAAAACCATACTAATACCTACTCAACAGGTTAGAATAAAAACTCAGTAATAATTTAGTAAGCTCTCCAATTAGATAAAATTCTGACAGCTCATCAGTCCTTATTACAATTCTCATATACTCCTCATATAAATACATAATATAGTTTCTCTTATAAGGAGGCAGAAATGCATGCATCCGGTCAAAGTTATTTTGATGTAAAGCGAGACTTTAATAGCAAAAAGGCGCCTATCCAGAAGTGGAGCAAAGGAAATAACCCCCCAGCTGAGTCGGCTGTCTCGCCCCCTACTCAAAAAATTAATGAAGAAGCCGGGACTAAAGAAGTTGTCACTCCGGACACCAGCGGTAATGTACAAGAAGAACCTTTTAAATATATTCATGAAAAACTCAAACTAAACCAATCAGCCATGTCCCCCGATAAAGCAAACATCGCCACTCAAAAACTTGAAGATTTGGCCGGTAAATCTGACTCAGTGTTATTAAAAGTCAGCACCTTCTGGCCATTCACTTTTTTCGTTAATGACATAATCATTGATCCCTACAAAGTGAATATTATCTTCAGAGAATTTTTCTGGTCAGAGCACATTCACAGTGTGATGATTAAAGACATTCTCGATGTCGTAGTCGAAACCTCTATATTCTTTGCAACAATCAGAATCGTTGACCAGGGTTATATAGAAAACTCTATAAATATTCCTTATCTAAAAAGAGCTGACGCTTTAAAAGCCCGGAAAATTATCCAGGGACTGATAATCGCTCACCGGCAATCAGTCGACTTATCAGTTCTCAAGCCTTCTCATATCAAAGAACAAGCTGAAGAATTAGGAAAAGTTAAAGGAATAGATATCGAAACCGCTAAATATAATGCTAATAATTAGTGACGGCTCACTCCTGACTAAACTCAAAATGATAATAAATTTTATTCCTGACCGCAGCCGAGGTCTGCTTTTCCAAATTTCTACCGGTGATCACCTCAATAGTATCTTTTACAGATCGCTCAACAAAATCATACCAATCCTCGCCTTTCTGCCTCTCAATCTTCCATGATAAAACCTGCTTCTCTCCATTCTTCAAAGGAATTATCCCAAAATACTCATCTCCCTCAACCCTCCAAGCCTCACCTCCCACTATAGCCAGATTACTCTGCAAGACTTCCTCAAATAACTTATCCAATGAATTTCTTTTCCAGGCATATATAAATAACGAAGGATGAAAAGCAGCTATCTTAAATTTTTCCGGGAAATTGTCCTCTATAACCATCAGAATATTCTAACATCTGTAGAGGTACTCTACGCGACTCTTGCGGTAACTTATATGCATTAATATACTTAATCTATGTCCAGACCCCTCCCTTTAAAAATCCACACTAAAATGTGGGTCGACTATATAAAATACGTAATTTTTCTTCAGCAGGGCGAAACTACCCGTCTTTTAATGGGGATCTTAATTTTTCTCCTGTCAATTTATCTCGTAGAATACGAGTTAACCTCAAAATTCACCAAGGATCACGGCACCGAAGCAATAAGCTTAATTGTTATCCTAATTATCATTAAATTTATCTGGGAAACTTACACCACACTTTCAGAATTAAGATCTTATTTCCACATCCAGCGAAGTATTTTAAGAAGCAACTTAACAAAACCTTTTGTTTTACCTGGCAAAAAAGAAACCGAAGCCGGTTTTGTGCAAATTGAAATCCCGGGCAATAAGTCGGATTTAATATTTGCCTCCCCGGAGCTTAACCGATATATCCAAATTACCCCTTTACCCATAATTCTCTCCGCTGCCAAGAATAAACACATCAAACAATACATCCAAACTCACCGTGAAATCCTGCTTCAATATTTAAATCATTATTTCTTCAGCTCCCTCCACTCCAAACGCCAGTTCACGAACGACAAAAAGCTATGCCTCTCCAGGGATATTACTTTAAATTCCAAACACGTCGTATGTCATGCCGGAGGATACTATGATTCTTTCGTGACTAATCAGGTCACGGGCACTACCTTACTAATCAAAGATAAGGTTCATACTACGATCACCTCTGAACATATTTTCCCATCTCATCAGGACGAATCAGGTAATCATTATCTTTATGACATTACCTCTTCCCAAATGAATGACCACCTGGGCTGCTCCACAATCGGCTTTACCACTGACAACTACATAATTGTATGGATGCAGGGCAGCACAACTCAATTCAGTAAAGATAAACTGGCCCCGACTGGCAGCGGTTCAGCAAACTATTCCGATATTAAAAATCATCATCTTCAAAAAACCGTCATCTATACCATGGAACGCGAACTGATGGAAGAGACATTAATAGATGCATCTTTGAAGGATCGATCAAATAAATCTATGATATTAGGCTATTACCGCTGGGTCACGAGGGGAGGCAAACCCGAATTTACCGGAATCACCAAACTTCCCGGCACTATAGACCAATACAAACCTAACGCCAGGGAAGCTCGAACAGACAAATCCGCAGTCCTAAAATTCAAAGTCGACTCCATCGATACACTCCCCAAAGTCCTAAACCAAATCCTTACCAATCATCCTATCTCAACTCCCTTATATATGTGTCTTTTCCAATTAGAAGAAATGTATAAAAATCACAAGGAAGAACTAAAGGATTTCTTATTTAAGGATTAACACTACCAAACCTCAATCCGGGTTCCCACACTCGACCAATCATACAACCACTGCGCGGAGGCCAAAGGCACATTCACACACCCATGGGATGCTGGTCTACCAAAATTATTATGCCAATATGCCCCGTGAATCGCGTACCCTTGATAGAAATACAATGTATTAGGCACATTTTTAGTTAGATATTTTCCATTAGGATAGATATCCTTATAAGGCGAAGGGCCTCTCATATCATGAAGTGGAACTTTAGTCCTAACCTTAAAACTTCCTTTTACAGTTGGCGTTAATCTCATTCCTGTCGAAACCTTAGTTTCATGAACAATCTTGCCGTTTTCCCAAGCTACTAATTTCTGGGAACCTAAATCCACAGAAATCAACTTCTCATTAGTAAAAATATCTGCAGCACTAACATTTTGAGGGACCACAACAAAAAAGAAAGCAACCATGATTGCAATGAGAATTTTTAACATAATGTTATTGTAGCGATAAATACTCTATTTCAAAAGAGCTAACTCGAAATGTTTTCCTCCGGAGGAATTATTCAAATTTAGTTACTCTTCATTGAACTAGCAGACATCTCGGATCTAGAACCTTGTCCAGATTTATTAGCTTGAGATGGCTGACTAATTTTCTTTTGAGTTCCTGTCTCAATGCCCTCTTTTATATTTTTAGCAGAGTTAGAACCATCTTTCGCAGCTGTATCTAAAGCTTCCATAACCTGGTCTTTAACATTAGTAAGCGTTGTTTTTACCTTATCACGCATATCTTTGTCAGCCATCAGCTTGGTAGCTGCAACCGCAACTCCCGCACCAACCACTGCTCCGGCAACTCCAGCTATTGCAGCGGTAGTGTTCTCGGATTTTTTAGTATTTAAATTTTTATCAGTCATTATTTCACCCCCTTTCTAAACTCAAGAATAATCTGTTCAGGTTAAGTTTACATGAAGAAATTGTAAGGAAATGATCAGGCATTGAGTAGGCTGAGATACATCGGTAACACTTTCAAGTTAGAATTCTAACTCAGGAGGTGATTTTT
>CAYNRM010000024.1:0-10097 GCA_964399555.1 uncultured Gammaproteobacteria bacterium
TGAGTATCTTGACTTACTATAATACTTCATGGAAATTTTGTTTCATAAGGATTTTGAAAAGCAATATAAAAACTTAACCCCCAGCCAAAGACAAAAATTTAAAGAAAGAAGAGATTTGTTTTTACAAGATCAATTCAATCCGGTGCTTAACAATCACTCTTTAAAAGGGAGGTATTTAGGTTATAGGAGTATAAATATCACCGGTGACCTAAGGGTGATTTACATACAAAAAGGAGACAGGGTTATTTTTGTCACTATTGATTCTCATAGTAATTTGTATGGTTGATGAAGGTGAGATACCCCTGGATTCTTGTGGGTCAGGAGAAGATACTTCAGTGCATAGGGGTTTTTGGAAATACCCGTGTTGAGGTATAATATGGCTACGGTTGAATTGCCTCAGAGTGTTAAGGCGGTCCTTTGGTCGTATGATTTATCTCAAATTGACCTTGAAAAGCATAAGAAGATTATTATTCCCCAGGTTTTGAATTTTGGAAGTATGGAGGCGATAAGTTGGCTGTTTGATAATTATTCCTCTGATGATATTAAGAAAGCTGCGACTAATATTCCTCTTGGGGCATGGAATAAAAAATCTCTAAATCTTTGGGCACTCTATTTTGGTTTGGATAAATCACAATTTAAACAAAGGTTTGCTTAATGTTGCTCTACCATATTTTAGACCCTGAAAGAAAAGAAATTCTTCCAATTAAGCAGAGAGCTTGGGCGAGGGCAATAAATAGGATCGTTAATAAAGCCTTGAAAGGGGCTTTTTTTGTTGTCTGAAACAGTATTTAGGTGGGTTTTTGAAGTTATTTGCCAAAGTTTGTTAGGAGGATGTTGTAGTCGAAGATTCCTACTTTGTTGTCGTTATCCAGATCGGAGGCGATGGGGCCGGTTTTTCCGTAGTCGGAGAGGAGTTGGTTGTAGTCGAAGATGTCGACTATACCGTTTTTATTTATGTCGCCGGGTAAAGCGGGGGCGGAGGTAGTGGCAAAAGAATCAGCATAGACTTTCATTTTGGGTAGCATTGGATCGTTTGTCGACATCTGGACGTCGAAGCCTTCCGAGTCGATAACTTTATTCCATTGCCAAACCAAATAACCAGCTCCACCGGCGTCGAAGAAGGCTTTCATTTTATTGTTTATTAGGGTAGCGCGCTGGTCTTTTGACCATCTGTTGGTAGATGCTCCGCCTTCGCCAATGATGATCGGTTTGTTTAGTTTTTGGATGGAGTTGGCGATTGAACAGGCAAGCTGGGCTCCGTAAGGTCTTAAGCAATCTGCAGAATCAGGATTTGGCAGTGTTTTCCCATCAGCGGAGCCTGGTAGTGGGTTTTGTTCTCCTAAACGCCAATCATGATTGACGTCACCCCAATAGCCCCAGTCATGAACTTCGGTGTAATCTAATTCCGGTAAGCCATAGACATCGACAAAATCTTTTCCTGAAGCTCCTTGAGCTCCGTTACTTTGGGTTCCGAGAGTAATCATGTGGTTCTGGTCTATGGATCTGATGATGCCTCCGATATCTTTGACGAAGTTAACAAGAACTGACTGGCCATTACCATCCTTTTTAAAGCTACCGTCAGGCATTAGCTTCATCGACGTATCAGCCTCGTTCATCATCATCCAGGAAAAAATTGTAGGCTCGTCTTTGTATCGAGTGACTATGGCGCGAACATAATCTGGATAAGTGAGAGCGTAATTTCCCATTTTTTGTTTATAACCTTGGGTGTACCAGGTATCACCGTTGTAGTTCCACTTCGGAACCAGATTGGGTTGGGTGCAATAACCCGGGCCATCTTCCAGGGTGGGAATGACTTTGATGCCATGTTTTTTTGCGACCCGAATAACTTTATCTATTCCTGACCAGTCAGTTCCACCATTTGTGTATTGTTGGTAGGCCCAAAAGCGTAGAACAGTAGATCCCGATGTTTGTTTCGTATATAAAAGCTCCTGATCTAAATTGGCCTCTGTATAGATGTTTGACCACCAGCCATTATCCCTAGGACAGGAATAGCCTTGTTTTCCCTGGTCAGGAAAATAGGTATTAGCTGCATCGTAGAGATTAAAACCGACAAACCTGAACTCTTTGCCATCAAGCATGAACTTTGTATTACTGCGCGTGACGAAACCTGGTCCAGCTGCTAAAGATTCTTTAATTTGGAATTGAGAGGAGAGTGGGTAGTTGGAGTGAGATAGAGTAGCGATAGCTAGTAAAAGTATGACAACATATTTATTTCTAAATTTCTTCATTTGTTACTTAAATAATAATATCATTTAATCCCACTGCGAGATTGAGGAATTTTCCTTGGGGATTACTTGAATACAAGATTCTTACTTATTTACTGGCTGTGAAGGTAATTATTTACCGTAGTTGGTGAGGAGGATGTTGTAGTCGAAGATGTCTACCTTGTTATTTGTATCAAAATCTCCTGAAACTCCTGATCCTGTTTTCCCAAAATTAGTCAGAAGATTGTTGTAGTCAAAGATGTCGACATCGTTATCGTTGTCTGTATCACCGGGTTTTGGAGTTGGAGTGGATTCGGGATAAGTTACTGGTTGATTTGGCTGATTTACATTCATATTGGTTACTGCTGAGAGAATTTCAACTTCCCCGGGACCAACTAAATTTGAATCAGTCGTGGAGTTTGGAGTATGGTTGAAAATTACTGAAGTTGGAGAGTTGGAAAGGACTTTAAACTGCAGCGAAGCCAGAGGTTGAGATTTATCCAAAACGCCATTAAAGACATCAGTTGGTCCGATGGTTATCGCTGAAAATTCAATAATTCCAGTAGTTTTTGCGCTGTTAATAATTTGAGTTTTTGCAAATACCGGAGGAGAAGTGCTGAAGTCGACGGGCAGGAAGTCTTTAAGGCTGCTGTTTTCCGGGTAAATCACAATATTGGTGAGCTCAAGAACTGTTTTATCAAACTGAAGAGAAATGTCAGCTCCGGTAATATTTTGGCCAGACGTATTTATCATGACCGGAGTAGTAATTATTTGTCCGGGAGTTCCTGTAATGCTGGGGGTTAAACTCATCGAACCATTTCCTGAGGCATGAGTTAGGTTAAGGGGGTTTATAAAAAGCGAGAGGCTAACTCCTGCTGCAATAATTGATAAAAGAAGATTCACTTTCTTAATTTATGCACAAAAGTGATAGCTTATCAATATAAACTTGTTAGATCGATTCCTCAGTATGGATTTTGGCTTGTTTTTGAATTATTAGAGTAATTGCGACACTTTTTTTGTAGATGTTGACGGTGGTTTCAACTGGCAGGTCCAGCGCCCGGTAAATGCGGTCGGCGATATAGCCTTCAAGTCCGCTGCTTTTTTGTAGCTGGGGAAGTTTTAAGCCAGGGTAATTTTTAATGTAGAAATTAGAGATGTCTTTTTGAGTTAAGTTTTGGCTGGGGAAGCTGATCTCGATTTTTACATTGTCAGGGATTATTGACAAATATATCTGTGGCTTGGCCAAACTTCCAGTTAGTATGACTGATAAATCCAGCATTTTTTCGAGAATTAATTTTAATAAATAGCTGTCTACGGCAGCGGTGTATTTAGATGGATTTAGTAATCCCAGATCGGCTATATGTAGATTGAGAAAGGCAGCTTCGCTTCTATCCTCATCGTCAAAAGTAAGTTCTGGTACATTGCCTACTGACATATAGAAAAAACTTTTTTCAGAGATTACTTGTTTTACTAAGGTAATTACATCAACAAAACCAATTACATCCTGAAGTGGGTGATCCTCCATTTCCTGGACAGTTAGAATATCCTGTTCAATATGAGTAATAAGGACAATCAGTTGTTTGGCGGAGGACTCGGATAGTGGAGAGGAGGGGCTGGTGATCAGACTTAATAATTGGTCGCGCTTTTTAACTGCCTGGGCAATGTTTGGGTGGGTATTAAAGCCGATTTTTACCAAAGGATCAGTAAGGACAAAGACAATTTGCGAGACTTCTCCTGACTGATTGGTCAGAGGCCTTATTTGCAGAGTAATGGGTTTTGGCATGGCTTCGATCTTGGTTTCTAAGTAATAGCCCTCGGTAATGCGAGTGCCCTTGTCTTTAATAGCCTCCTGGATTGGGAGGCTCTCGAACGGGACGATAGCGCCCTGAGAATCGCGAAGAGTTAGGAATCCAGATAATGGTTTGCCCTGGATTTGGCTGGTTGATGTTCTGAATAGTCTTTCGACTGCAATATTTATTGAAATCATATTTAATTTTTTATCAGTGATGATTACCATATTACTTAAGGCCGTTAGTATTGATTTTTGTCTTTTTTCACTCATTTCAATATAGTCTCTTAGAAAATCATTGAATTTGGTTTTGATACTATTGCTGTGGGAAAGATAGAGAGCGAGGGGGATGACAATTACAATCGAGAGGGCGTAAATTGCTACGGCCCAGGGATCATTCTGGAAAAACTGGTTAAGATTTCTATCGTAGGAGATGTGAAAAATGAGCACACCCAAAGAACTTGTTAAAAAGATGATTGGGGAGCTACTACTTAAAAGCAGAATTGCTCCCAGGGTAAAGATGTGGAGCAGGATTAATAGAGGACTGTAGAAGCCGCCGGAGGAGATGACAATTGTTTGAACTAAAAGGGAACTAAGTAAAAGTACAACCAATTTAGGGAAACTTAGGTTTGTTTCCCGGCCCGATTTTATTTTGGAAGCTATAACAATATCCAGGACGAGTAATAAGGGGATTAATTGTTGATAGAACTGATAGGTCCTACTTATATATATGAGCCCGACTGAGAAAAGAGAGGTCATTATGAAAACGGTGGCTTGGATGAGGAATTGGCGCATGACTTATTTTTGCATAAACGAGGTTGGTTTTGTAACTTTAAACTCGGAGGGGTTGTAAGAACTGGGTATTGACAAGATATGGCTTTAAGCGATGTAATGGTAAAGGTGAACAAAATCCTGCCAAAAAAGTCCATATTCTCGAACTGTCGCGGAATAATATCCCCTCTGATTCTAATTGGTGTTGTTGTAATAATAGTTTTATTTGTCGTTTTGGGTAATTTTCCAATAAAGGATAAGTTGTTTGGAGGGTTATTTCCTCAATCTGAATCTCAAGCTTCTGGTGTTGTTGACTTAAGTTTGGTTCCCGATGCCGTAAGCGTGGCTAAGGATCAGACTTTTTTAGTTGATTTAGTTATAGACGCTAAGACTGATCAACCTTCAGCTGCGGTTTTTACGGTTAAGTACGATCCGACAGTTTTGCAGGCTACAGCTGCTGAACAGGGTTTCTTTTTTACTGAAGATTTAGATACTACTACTCCTAAAATAAACAACGGGACAATTCAGATGACTTTAGGCCAAAAGCCTAATCAATATAAAACAGGCAATGGAATTGTGGCTACTTTTTCATTTAAGGCGCTTAAAGCAACTGTACCAACTTCGGCGATTACGATTGAGGCTACGAATACCCAGATAGCAGCTATTGGAAAAACTGGGGATCAAGTAGGTAACCTAACTAATTCGACAGTTACTGTCACAAATACTCCCGCAGTTAATAAGACAGCACAATTTTCTCTAACTGGAACTCCAGCAACTATTGCGGCAGGTAGCCAATTTAATGTGGCCGTTAAGGCAGTGACTACTGAAGACGCTAATTTGTTTGCTGCAAGGTTGAACTTTAACCCGACCCTGCTCGAAGTCGTGAGTATCGACACTAACACCAGCTTTGTTACTCCAGCTCAATGGGTGAATAATAATTTTGATAATGCTACCGGGCAAATTAATCTAATTGGGGGTGTTCCAACGCCAGGTTATAAAACAACGACTGCTTCAACTATGGCTACTGTTGTCTTTAAGGCTAAATTAGCTGGAAGCGCTCAAATCAATTTCGCGGCAAATTCAGCAATCTATCGGAATTTTGATAATGTTGATATTCTAACTACGCCAATAGCAGGCGCGACTGTTAATGTAACCGGAGTTATACCGTCCCCTTCACCCAGTGTTGCACCATCCCCATCTCCATCTATTGCGGCTTCACCTTCTCCAGCTGCATCCGCCTCTCCTGCTGCGAGTAGTTCTCCAGCAGCTTCAGCATCTGTTGCTCCCTCTCCGTCACCTTCGGCTCAACCAGTTGCTTGTAGCTTAACAGGGGCTTCTTGGATTACGTCATCTAATCCGGTAAATCAGGGTAAAGTTGTTAACCTTTCAGTCACGGGAAGTGGTAATTGTAACGGGCAATCAGTCGGCTTTATAGTTTGGGAGGATGATACTGTTGATGGTAACGATCCAGTACAGAATCAGCCACCTACAGCTAAATTTAATAGTAATAATCAGGCTACATCATCATGGTTAGCGGAATTCCAGGAAGACGGGTTGGCTGGAATTGGTAATCCACCTGAATTCTTCTTTAGAGCTCAACTCACTGGTGGAGCGAATATAGCATCTGCAAACCCACTCTTACAGGTTAATAAATTAGCAGGCGGCCAGAACTTAACCGGTGACTTTAATAGAGATAGCAAAGTAGATCTAGTAGATTTGTCAATCTTACTTACCAACTGGAATAAAGGAGCTGACTTTATAGATGATTTGGACTTGAATACAGATGGTGTAGTTAATGCGATTGATTGGGGAACAATAATACAGATTCTAAAAATTGGTAATATAATTAAGTAATCTAAATTGAACTTGCCTCAGGGAGAGCTCAATCCTCTAGATTTTGAGATTAAGGATAATCATATGATCAAAGAAAAGAAGAAAGTTCTAGGTTTTACTCTTATTGAGTTGATGGTGGCGATAGCGATTATTGCTGTTCTTGCAGCTGTGGGAATGGTTGTTTATAGTACAGCGCAAAAGTCAGGCAGAATTTCTAAGAGGGTACAAGATTTGGATTCACTTAGGACCGCTCTGGAGCTTTATAAAAGCGCTACGGGTTTTTATCCTAGTCATACAACGGCAAGTAGCTTTACATGTATTACGGGGGCAAACGGGGTTGGAGGTCCTTTGGCACCATTATCGTCTGCTTATATGCCTGTACTTCCTGCTGATCCGCTAGATGGGGGGAATTCCGGAGGGACTAACTGTTATCAATATGCCTCAAGCGGGACCTCAAATTCAACCGACTATAAGTTAAGAACCAATTTGTTAATCTATGGTACAAGCGGAGAGATGAATTCGACAGCATTCCAAACACAGCCGGGATTAATAGACCCTGATAGAGATACTACAGTTGATGATAATTGTGCAATTCAAACTACTGGTACTACACGGGGTTGGGCTATTCACTCTGGGCTCGCAGCGATGTGTAATCTAGACGCCACTTGATCCTAGCAGTCCAATACTGTATACTTTCATCCTGGTGGTTTGAGCGTAGTGGTCCGACCTGATCCCATCCCGAACTCAGTAGTCAAACACTTCAGCGGCGACAATAATGCATCCGCAAGGTTGTGTGAAGATAGCTCACTGCCAGATTTCATTAAAAGGCTCCCTAAAGGAGCCTTTTTTGTGCGGGTAAATTAAGCTGGAGACTGTGAGGGTTTTAGTTTTTCGTTGAGTTTGAAGGCCATGAAGCCAATGCCGATGAGAGATAAACCGGCGATGACGAGGGCTAGTGGCCAGCCCAGGCTATCTGTGAAGTATTCTCCGGTAATTTTCAAAATATAGATCATTAAGAATAATGTTCCCCAAAGAATGAAAGCGCGGCTATTAAAGTAAAAAGTGGCAAAAACTGAGCCGAGGGCTATGCCGGGGAATAATGCTTCCCACATGTAGTTTTGTTTAGGAGACCAGCCACCTAGAGCGAATGTGGATGCCAGAACTCCGAGAACGCCAAATCCGTATAGGGCACCGCTAAAGCCTTTCATGTCAGTTTTGGAGAATGCGTAGCCAAGGAGGATATAGCTGATCCCTAAGACTAGAACGCGATACTCGTTAAAACTCCAATCAGTTACTAAAGGGCTGGAGCCTAGGATAAAATTGGTGAGGGTGAAATAGAGGAAGCTGCCGAAAATTATAGTGAAGATAATGAATATAAGTTTTTTTAGGAGGAAGAAGGAGGCCAGGTAGGTGAAGAATAGTATGCTGAAGATTATTGTCATGTAGCCTGCGGAATATGGTTCTATTCCGGCGGCATCAAAGGAGATGAATATCCCTAGCGGCAGGATAAGGGCAGCGATTAAATGGAAGGCGTAGCCTACCGGGTCAGTGTCTTTATTTAGGCCGAGTAGAAGGCCAACGACGAAAGCGGCGATTCCGGAGCCTAATGTGACAAAAATTCGCATAAAGGTGTCCAGTGATTCCCAGTTTTGGAAGACCAGGACGACGATACCGATAAAAACAATCAGGCCGCCAATATAGTAGAGGGATTCAGCGACGCCGATTTTGATGTTTAGGACGTCACGGGGCTTGTTTTCCTGTGCTTCATCGTATGCTTTTAGAAGTTCATCTTTGGTGAGCAAATTTGCGGAAACCAATGTTTTGACCTGAAGTAAGATTTGGTTTTTGTCCATTATTCAACCCATCCCAAGAAAGCATAACCGTAATAATTGCCTGAGGAAAGAATATTAAGCTTTTGGCTATAGCTTCTATTTTTAAGATAATGAGTGCCCCTCGAGTAGCTTGAAGAGAATGGGAATAGCCCGTATGAGCCTGAGCCTTCGGTGACTTCGTAGCCATCTGAAGAGATGGGGTTTGGGTTAAGTGTGAGTTTTTGAGCCTCATCGAAGCTTATTGGTTGGCTTTTGTTTTCTGTGACATTGTGAAGAAATAATAACTTTTGGTCAGAACTACGATTATATGCATTGTTAGGACTTGGGTAATTTATTTTTTGAAGATGGCTTTGACTTATTTCATAATAAAAGTCTGAGGAATAGTTTGAGCCTGTTGAGTAGAGGAAGTTTTGTGAGGGTTTAATAAATAGAACTGGCAGGTAGATACTGGCAGTGATGAAAAGAACCATTGCGACTGGTATTAACAGAGCCAAAACGAGAGGAATGTTAATGCGGTTTTTCATTAGGACTAATTTATTGTAGCAAAATGTAAGAGAAAAGTAGATATTAAACTGGATCAGGGATGAATTTTAGGGCGGAGGGGTTGATGCAGTAGCGGAGGCCGGTGGGTTCGGGGCCGTCATTAAAGATATGGCCAAGGTGCCCACCGCACTTTTTGCCGACTACTTCGATGCGTTTCATGCCGAATGTATTGTCATCTACTTCTGCTACAGAGCCGTCTATTGGTTTCCAAAAACTGGGCCAGCCGGTTTTGGAGTCATATTTATTTTCGCTTCTGAAGACCGGTTCGTTACAATCGGCAGTTACATAAGTTCCGGGTCGCTTTTCGTTTAAGATGAGAGTTTCAGAATACGCCGGGTCAGTGCCTTTTTCCCTTAAGATATAGTACTGCTTTGAGTTTAGAATTTGTTTCCATTCGGATTCGGTTTTGGTAATCTCCGGGATGTGCTGAGCGGTCTTAGCGGGGGGTTGGGACATTTTATTGCTAATCATTGATTTTGCGAAATTAAGGTTGATTAACAACACTGCTATAACGCTTAGCGTAAGAATTGATGCTATTGGTAATATTAAATTTTTCTGTGACTTTTTCATATAAATTCCCAATCCCCTTGCCCCTCACCCGCAGGAGCGGGGAGGGAAAGAGTTTGGCTCACCTAATTACTTAGGCATAAGAACTGAATCGATTACGAAAGTTACTCCGTTTGAGGAAATAACATCGGGAATCGTTATCATAGCGGACTCATTGATCCACCATTTGCCGTCTTTTTCATTAAAAGTTAACATTTGACCGTTAACTGTTTTTAATGTCATACCGTCTTTCATGTCAGCGGCTGTGTATCTTCCTGCAACTACATGGAAAGTTAAGATATTTGTTAACTTAACTTTATTTTCAGGTTTAACTAAAGTTTCAACTGTACCGGCTGGAAGTTTTGCAAAAGCGGCATTGGTTGGAGCGAAAACTGTAAATGGGCCTGCGCCCTTTAAAGTTTCTCCCAATCCTGCGGCTGTTACTGCTGCAACTAAAGTTGTGTGATCTTTTGATCCAACTGCGTTGTCAACAATGTCTTTTGAAGGAACCATCATAGCTCCTCCAACCATAACACCTTTTTCATCAGCCATCATTTT
>CAYNRM010000024.1:10197-13843 GCA_964399555.1 uncultured Gammaproteobacteria bacterium
AAGGAACCATCATAGCTCCTCCAACCATAACACCTTTTTCATCAGCCATCATTTTATCACCTTCCATAGCTGTGGTAGAAGAAGGCATAGCTTGAGTTGTCATGTTGTTGTTTGCTGTATTCATCATTGAATCATCTTTATTCATCATGAAGTAAGCACCAACTCCGACAACTGCGATTATGGCAATTACTGCGATTATCATTGTATTATTCATTTATATTCACCTCCAATCATCGATGATTCTACTGACCCAAAGTCTCCTCCATTTACAAATTACTACTGAATCATCGAACACGATGCAATTTGTTCTATTAATGGAACTCAGGTCAATTTTTAGAGCTCAGTATTTTTGAACTCTCGGATTTGGTGGGGGAAGGGGTTTTTTCTTCTGAAACTGAGCTGCTGTTTTCGATTATTGTTTCCAGAACTTTAAAATATGTCTTCATTTCTTCGGGGGAGATTCCCTCTAATAATAAATTCATTCGGGTTGATAACTCTATCTCTATCTCGGGGACTAATTCCTGAGCCTTCTTAGTTAAGAATATTCTTTTAGCTCGGCGATCGGAGGGATCGTCTTTTCGCATGACTAGTTTTTTCTTCTGGAGAATGTCAATGAGGGTGGTTATGTGAGGGGGTTCAACATCTAAGAGCTCGGCGATATCTACAAATCTCAGGCTTTCGTTATGATAAATGTGGCCGAGGATTGTCCATTCAGATGTAGTGAGGTCGTAATTCGCCAGTGTGGAAACAACATGATTCCGTAGCTCTCGGTGAGCTCCGGTTTGTAGAACTGCTGCTTTGTATGTCTTATGAGTGTGAGTCATGGATAATTAATTTACTTAATAGTTAAGTTACTTAAGTATTTTATACGATGATCTTTTGGAAGTCAAGAAGTGGGGGTTAAGAAAATAGTAAGGATTAAGTAATAAAGCTTACCAATCCAGACGCAAGAGAGTGTAAGACTCATAGTACTTGACAAAAGGCTTATAACAGTGTAATATACGCATTCGTGATTAAATCTAATCAGACCTATATAAATATTAAGAGTGCTAAATCTTCTGAAATTTCAGGGGGAAGAAAGTTTGTTTCGGCTGTATTAGTGGTAGCTTCTATTGCGACTACATCATTACAAGCCGGATTTGTTTTAAACGCCAACGCTTCAAGCAATCCTATTTCAGCACCTATCTCTACACAATTAACACCTAGACCTACAGCATCACCTTCTGTAAGTCCATCTGCTCCACCATCAGGATCACAATCTCAGACACAGAACAATAATCAGAGCCCCGTTACATCACCACTAGTACCCACTCCGTCTCCAGCCCCAATCACCTCACCAGCTGTTCCTTCAGCACCACCTGCACCTATAACTTCACCGGTTACAACTCCAACTCCAACTCCAACTCCAACTCCTGTACCGTCATCTTATGTAAATATCACTTATCCTAATGGTGGGGAGATATTTAATGTTGGGGATTTTGTTAGAGTCGCCTGGGAACAGAGAAATGTTGATCAGTGTGTTGTGAGTTATGTGAATGACAGCAATGTTTATGGCTCACACTTCTTTCCTATTAACCCAATAAATAATTATTTTAACTGGATTGTAGACGTTAGTGGTTTAGCAGAAGGAAGTTCCGCTCAGATTAAAATGGATATTTCATGTTACAACGCATTTAGTAATGGAGCTTTTGACAGATCTGATAATTACTTTACCGTAAATCGTCCATATCCTTCAGTTGCTCCTTCTGCAACTCCCTCTGCGACTCCTAGTGCTCAACCTTCAAGTACTCCTATTGCCTCTGCTTCCCCTATAGCAAGCGCTTCACCCAGTGTAGCCCCATCAAGTACTCCAATAGCCAGCCCAAGTGCTGAGCCTTCAATAGCTCCTGTACCAACTAGTGCGCCAAGTAATAATGGAGGAAGCACTTCTAATAGCAATGGTGGAGGTTCTTCAAATTCAGGATCTTCTTCGGCTCCAAGCTGTAATAATGAAGCCCCTAAAGCTCCTTACTTAGTCTCAGCTGTAACTTCAGGTAAAAATGAAATTACGCTGAACTGGTCAAAAGTAGCAGGAAACGTGACTCATTACTCTGTTGCATACGGGGTTGCGAAGAATAAACCTATGTATGGGGTAGCTAATGTTGGGAATGTAACGAATTTTAAAGTTAATGGATTATCCGGAGGAGGTACTTACTTCTTCACAGTTAAGGCGGTTAATGATTGTACTCCAAGTGCGGCTTCTAATGAAATTGGAGTTAAAGTAGGGGGTAGGTTTATAAGTACTCCTGCTCAGGGATTCAAGCAAGGTGTTTTAGGTAAAAAAGCTGAAATTAAAGCACAAATCAGTAAACCAGCTATAGTGGCTCCTGTAGTTAATCAGGTATATCCACAAAATAATACAGGTTTGATTGATAGAGTTGCCAGCTTCTTCAAGGGTTTATTTAATTAACAATCAGTTGTCTAATTGTTTCATTGCTTCATTGTTGAATTGTTAGTGCTAAAATTATTTTAGCGTGATTATCCCTTTACTGACTTATCTGTTACTTTTTATTGTTCCTTTAATAGTTGTTCCGGGGATCAGTTTAAGGTTTGAGCCTCCTAAAGTGTTGGTGGCTGAACTGTTGATACTGGCTATGGCAGTCTTCACATTGCTTAAGGGTAAATTTGCCTTTAAAACGGTTAACAGAACACTGATAGGTATATTAGGTTGTTTGTTTTTTCTTTCACTTTTCCACTTAATTTTAAATCCAACTCAGCAAAACTTGTTTGGAAATATTTTTAGGCTGCAAGGAACCATTCTTTTCTGGCATTTGTTGGTGTTAACATTAGTTGCTCAAAGTTCGTATTTTAGATTGAATGCCAGGCATGTGTACTTGTGTAGCTTTGTAGCGATTTTGATAGGTGGTTTGATATACGGAAGCAATACTAACGGTAGATGGATAGGGTCTTTAGGAGAACCGAATGCATACGGCGCGGTTATTATTTTAATGTTTCCGTTTGTATTTTTGAGTTCTAAATCAGTTTGGACTCGCGCGATTGCTTTGATTGGAACAACTGGTGTACTTTATTTTTCTCAATCTAGATCAGCTTTGATCGCGTTTTGCTTACAGTTACTTTTTATATTAATGGTTAGATTTCTTAAAGGGAGGCAGTTATTAGCCTCGATAATTTGTCTTTTATTGCTTGGGTGCAGTTTATCATTACCAATTTTAGAGCGGGAATATTTTTTGAGAACCAATTCAGATCCTTTTGCATACAGATTTGAGGATAGGGCAGAGATCTGGGGGGTGGCAGTTAATGCTGGTTTTAATTCACCAATTTTTGGAACCGGTTTAGAATCAATTCAGTCGCAGATTAAAGAAACTGCTCAGGAGATGAATGTAAACGCTCAATTTCAAACTATAGATTCCTCGCATAATTTATTACTCGACTATTGGATTTGGGGTGGTGTTGTCGGTCTAAGCTTATTTGTTCTACTGATAGTTTTATCCATCAAGAATCTGGTAAGGAAAAAACTAGTACTTGAAACGACTGTTTTTATAGGACTTCTGACTGTGATGCTATTTAATCCAACAACTGTTGCTGTTTTGGCGGGGTTTTGGTGGGTGATAGGTAGGAGTTTTGCAAAAATTGACGAGTTATAAAT
>CAYNRM010000025.1:0-13778 GCA_964399555.1 uncultured Gammaproteobacteria bacterium
TTGTTTGCTTTACTTATGCTGAGTTCAGGTGTAATCTTGCGGTTTGATTATGGAAAAGTTAAGAAGTCGTTTAGTAAAGTCAAACATGGGGTTGTCGCTCCCCTCTTTTATGAATTTTCGCAGATTGTTGAGCAATTTGTTAATTGGAGGATCCCTGTTCCTGCTCCTCGTTGTCTACCTGCCTATTGTTAGAACTTACCTGCCTGCTTCTTCAACTCCTTCAGATCCGAACTTTTCAATTGTGATTCCTAAAATAAATGCTTCTGCCCCTCTCATAGATAATGTTGATCCCTGGAATGAAACTGAGTATCGCGAGGCTCTGGGTCGCGGTGTGGCTATTGCGAAAGGATTTGCCAAGCCTGGAGAGGATGGGGCAACTTTTATATTCGCTCATTCTTCAGATTCTCCGTGGCGGATAACCTCTTACAATACTGTGTTTTTCAGATTAGGAGAATTGAAATCAGGCGACTTGGTTGAGGTGAACTATGGAGGAGAGAGACATCAGTATGCTGTTTCTTATATTCTTGAGGTTTGGCCTGATGAGGTTGACGCTATTACCAAACAGCAAGGAAATAAGTTGATTCTGCAAACATGCACACCTGTTGGGACTTCACTAAAGAGACTATTAGTTTTTGCTGTTCCTTTAGAAAACGAAAGCCTCCAGCAGATGCGGGAGGCTTTCTAAACTCACTATTCAAACACTCTCTTTATAACTCTAAAACGTTAACAGGGCTGACTACTTCCACCATTGTTGATGAATCTGAGCTACCTGTCATGACTTCTACGTTTCCACCAGTATTGTTTTTAGCTTTGTTTTTGCCAGTTTTGGCTTTAGCTTTGACATTACCTGCAACTGAAGAATTTGTTGTCTGATTGACAGTTTTCTTCTTAGACTTATTTACTGTTGCATTGTTGGTTGTATTAGAACCATTGTTTGTGACCTTAACATTGTGGTTACCTTCTTCACAACCGCAACCTGTAACATTAGCTGCATTAATGCCGCCCATTACGGTTACATTGGCTGTTGAATTGGCGTCACCTGTTTCGACTTTGGTATTACCGCCCGTGTTGCCACTAGCATTATTACCACCAGTGTGGGATTTGGCACTAACGTTCAAAGTAACCGATGAATTGTTAGTCTGATTTACAGTTGTGTTGTCGGTCATGTTGACATCTAAACTATTATCAGAATTCGTACCATTTCCCCAAATTTCCAAGTTAGTGTCAGCAAACGCTGCTGGCGCTAACATGTTTAAAACGAGAGCAGTTGAAGCAACTGCTGTACTTACTCTATATTGAAATTTCATAATCTCACCTCCTTTCCAGACATCGAAGATTCTGCCGTACCTAAAATCTCATCCATGAGATCTGTACTACCGAATCATCGAGCCCATTATATTTTTTTCTATTTAGTTTTTTTCTAAATAGTTAGCTATCTATTAACTAATACCGCCCATGCGCATAAAAAAACCAGCCTTGAAGCTGGTTAAAATACTCTATGCAAATAATTTTTTCCTGGGCAGGTATTCATAATATTAACTATTGGATTATGGTTGAGCTTATTATTTAATTTAAAGCTCTATTGGTAACTCCAAGTTAAGATATACTAAAGGACGTAAGATTTCCGGTCAATCCGGACAAATTATATATTAAGTAATTCAAACCGACTCAGCATTTTTTTGATAATGGTTGCAAGCGTGATGGTTTCGCAATACACTGTCAACAAGTTATGAAATCAGGCATAATTAAAAATTATCTACTTTACTCACTTCCTTATGTTTTTGTTTTTATTGCGGCTTTATACAGACCCTGGGATTCAGACTTAGGTTGGCATCTTAAATATGGAGAGTATTTTTTTCAGAATTTTGCAATTTTGAAAGAGAATATTTACTCGTCAGAAATGGCGGGGTATGCCTGGCCGAATACTAATTGGCTGACTGATGTAATCACTTATGCGATTTTTTCTACAAGCGGATTTCTGGGACTCACACTGGCCTCGGCTATTATTGTTACTTTAACTTTCTGGGCTTTCTCAAAGGCTTATGACTTGAATTTGTATCAGCAGGCTTATATTTTTCCATTCCTGATAGTCTTAGAAGAACCAATTAATAGTGTTTCGTTTCGCGGGCAATTGATTAGTATATTTTTTTTGGGATTGCTGTTCTTGTTTCTTGAGAAATTACCTGATAAAAGAAAATTACTTTTTATTCCCCTTTTATTTGTAGTTTGGGTTAATACACATGGACAGTTTATTTTAGGTCTAGGGATTTTAGGGCTTTATATTGGTTTTAAAATTGTTGAAAGAATTCTTCAAGAGGAATCTAAATACACAATCGCGACTATATCCGACGCTTTCAAAGCTAATAAGCTATTGATGTTAACATTTGTTTTTTCAGCCATTGCCGGGGTGGTGAATCCGTTTGGATTTTCTACTTATCAAATCGCGCTATCGCATTTTAATTCCAGCGAACTCCAATATATTATGGAGTATTTACCGATTGAGGATCTGACAAATGATTGGTGGAAGCAGATGATTTATGGGGTTTTGATTTTCTTTGGAATGTTGGCTTATATTTTTACCGGCAAAGTTAAGGAAAGTATTTCAAAAATTGGGATTGTTTCTATTTTTTTTGTACTGGCATTTTTGGTTAGGCGGTATGCGTGGAGTATGTATTATTTGGGTATTCCACTTTTAAAACCGGTTGCTGATTTTTTGAAACCTGACTCAGAGAAAAATGCAGTCCGGGCTGCTGTTATCATGTTTGCCGCTTATATTGCTTTTACAGTGTATTTAAAGTTACCACTTGGCCAATTTCACACTATGAATTGGGAGATTTATTGCCATGAATATACAAGCTGTTCCGAGGAGGCAATTAAGTACGTCAGGGATAATCAGTTAGATAAAAATATGATGTCGATGTATAACTGGGGGGGCTATATGATTTGGAATTATCCTGAAATTAAGCCTTCGATTGATGGACGGATGACCGTTTGGAAGGATCCTCAGACTGGATATAGTCCTCTGACAGAATATTATGCTTACGAACAGGGCTGGGATGATATTGATGACTCGAAGTATGATGTGGTTTTGATGGGGAATGATAAGGAGATTTATACGAGACTGAATGAGTTAACTGAGGAAGGAAAATGGGAGAAGAAGTTTGAGGATCAATTCGGCGGAGTATTTACGAGAATTAAGAACTCGACTGGTTCGTCTGAGTTTGAGTATAGAAACAACTAATCTATTCTTTGGATGCTGACTCCCAGTCTTTTTAGGTTTCCTACTACATCTTCATAACCTCTTTCGATGAGCTCGGCTTTGTTAATTATGCTGGTCCCTTTGGCGACCAGGCTGGCGAGGACTAAGGCCATACCGGCTCTGATGTCAGGAGTTTCGAGTTCCCGTCCGACTAATCTGCTGGGGCCGTGGACCAAGACTCTATGGGGATCAGCGATAATTATGCTGGCTCCCATGTTGATTAGTTTGTCGACGAAGAACATGCGGGATTCGTACATCCAATCGTGAAGGAGGGTTACTCCTGGGGCTTGTGTGGCCAGGACTATGAAGACGCTCATAAGATCTGTAGGGAATCCAGGCCAGGGTCGGACGTGGAGGCGTTCGACTGATTTGAGGGTTTCGGCCGAGACTTTGATTTTATTGTCGCCGTATTTTTCGATATTTACTCCGAAATCTTGGAGTGGGATTATTATTGGTTCGAGATCTTCCATTGTGCAATTTGTTAATACCAGGCTTCCGAAAGTTATGGCGGCTGCTATTGCATAAGTGCCGATCTCGACAAAGTCCTGCCCGACTGTATATTCTGCCCCTCCTAATTTTTCGACTGGTTTAATTACGAGTGTTGATGAACCAACTCCTGATATTTTGGCGCCCATTTTATTTAGCAGATTACAAAGATCAACAACATGGGGCTCTTCGGCACAATTTTTTATGGTGGTCTCCCCTTTTCCCAGAACTGCGGCTAAAACCAGGTTCTCGGTCGCTGTGACTGAGGGTTCATCCAGAAAAATTACGGTTTCTTCATTAACATGGCGGGTTCTTTTGGCCAGGTATCTTTTATCTTCGCGCTCAAATTCATAGCCCAAACTTTTAAAGCCTTTGAGATGGGTGTCGATACTTCTTTTGCCAATAATGTCACCTCCAGGATGATAGAACTCAATTTTTCCAAGGCGACCGAGAAGCGGGCCAACCAGCAAAACTGCTGCTCTGAGTCTGGAAGTAAGTTCTTTGGGTAAGGCATCGCCGGAGACATTTTTGGCTTTCAATTTTATTTCGCCGTCTGAAAGTTGAGTTATTTCCACACCTAATCCTCTTAGAAGTTCCATGAAGACTCTGACGTCGGCGATGTTAGGACAGTTCTTGAGCACTACCTCTTCTTCGGTCAGAAGACAGGCTGCCATGCAGGGAAGGACTGAGTTTTTGTTGCCGGAGATTTTAACTTCGCCTCTTAGGCGGACGCCGCCTTCGATAATGTATTTTGCCATTAGTTGTATTATCTATAAATTAAGGGAAATTAGCAAAGTGAATTAATCTGAGAACTTTAAATTGTCGAAAATTTGTTTGGTTGTGTCCTTGACAGGTGTGTTTTGAGAATTAGATACATACTGCACAAAGTACATTTTACCGTTCGCAGGAAAAATATACGCATTGTCTTCTCCAAACATGCCTCCCACTATATTCACGACAGCAGCATTTACACCCCATTTGATAATTTGACCTGTTTTGATAACCTCAAAATCTGATAAATCTGGCGATTTTATGTCCTTCTCAAGTTTTGCCAGGATTTGGTCTAAAGTCAGGTTCTCAGGATTTGGGGCACAGAAAACAGAAACTGAGCCTGGATTATAATCATTTCCTCCCCCGGGTTCTAACAGATCGAAGGTCAATAATGAATTATCTTTAAAGAAAAACATTTCGCTGTCGGTATTCTCATGGAACTTCCAATATCGGTTATTGTCATCAGCTGCTCCTCCCGGAGAAAAACTATTGGTAGTGTAAGGCTCGGCCTTAGGAGGAGTTGGGAACGAAACATCACAAGCTAAACTTTTCTGGTAAGTCCATTTAGAAGGAAGTTTGGATATTACTGTTGCAGGTGACGGAGTAGTCGTAGAAGTTGGAAAGAAGGTGGGCTGGGCAGAAGTTTGCGGTGCAGGTGGGGTTTGAGTTTTGAAGCCAAGAAAATATGCGCCGGCTCCAACTCCCAGTAGAAGTAGAGCCCATTACCAATAGAAATCCACCTTTTTGATCCTGGAGCATTAATAATAGTATGTCAGGGAGGTCCTTGGTATACAAGAGTTATTGATTATTATATTTTTTTCTTAAAAATGTAGAGTTCATCGGCGTATTTTTGAAGAGTATAGTTTTTATCTCTCATAAGCTCTTCTTTTAATTTTGTGACTGAGTCCTCTCTTAATGGTGAAAAAGCGTTAGGATTTTGACCTGGAGTGAGGTTGAGTACTACAGTGTCCGGATTAATTACTTTGTAATCGTTTCTAAATGTTTTTACGTTTAGATGAGACAGCCTGCCGGCAATATCATTTTGAGTATAGATGACTCCTTCTTTAGGTACCGCTCTCAAGAATTTATCCATGTATTCCACGCCTGAACTTTGTTGATAGAATGCAGGATTGTAAAAAAGGCCCAGAGGTCCCCTTAGAATGAATCTGTGTAGTATAAGAGTAGTTAGAATTATGAATATAGAGATTAAAGGGACAAGCTTTTTAAATAAGTTCTTTCGTTCCATCCAAACCAAAACCTCAAGTGAGGACATAAACATAAGTGGTGATAAGGGAGAATTGTAGTGTAGGCCTAAATCCCACCGTGAGGAAAATGGCGACAATACGAAACGTTCAAGAAAATTTTCGAAGATCGCTGGAAGCATAGCTATATTAAATAAGGGTAGAAAACCGAAGGTTAAAAAAGTATACCAGAGTGTTTTCCATTTTAATTCAGGAAATAGGAACGCCGAGAAAACCTGAGGAATAGTTGTAGGATACTGGGTGCTTGAATATAGATAAATTCCTCCGGAAAAGTATGGAATTACCACCTTAAGAACTAGGTAACCCCAAATGAGGCTAATTATAATGGTACTTAAAGCAATTCTGTATTGTGCCCTATCTCTGATGAAAATATATAAACCAAGTCCAACTCCTAATCCGGCAAATGATTCTTTTAACCCCAAGAGGATTAATAGAGCTGCAAAGTATATTTTCCATTTTTTATTGTAAATTCCCCAAAAGATTACCATTAAAGGAAGGACAGATAGAGTTGTGTCATGGAACTCAGAAATCAGAGCATTTTGCAACCCTACATATCCGAGAAAAGCTACAATTAAAGCTAGTGTTGCCAAGCTACTTTTTAACCTCGTTTTTGCAATTAGATAGGCCAAATATGCGGCGATGCCGACTAAGGATGATTGAGCAATTAGAAGTATTTCTCTTTTATCGGTCAACCAATATAAAGGAGAGAGCAGAAAAATACTGGGCGAGAAATGGCTGGCGAAAATCCAAACATTTTCATCACCTAATTCATGGTGGTCTACTATGGGAAGTTGGAATCGGGAAACTTTCCAGATTGCTGCATCTATAACTCCAAAGTCATAGTAAGCTGTTTGGTATTGCCAGTAGCGGTTTAGCGAGACAATAATCGCGGCGAAGGTATAGAGTAATATGAAGCCAATTATTAATTTTTGCCAGAATCTCTCCACCAAAAAAGAGTGTAGCATAATTGGTTGAGATAACTTACTATTTATATAATGCTCTGGAAGATTTATGTTTGGGTGTTTTTACTTATTAATGTGGCTTCGATAGTTGTTTTTGATTATGGGTATTTTCAGATTATTCCTTTTTTGAGTTTGGTATTGAGTGTTGGGCTAAATATTGCGGTTTTTTCTTATGCTTATAAGAAAGTTATTATTCCGATTACGGGGCTGGTTTGGTTGTTTAAATTGAGCATTGGGTTGATTGGGGTTTTTTTGATTTTTGAGTTTATTACGTTTGTTCAGGAAATTATTGGGGCTTACGGATTGTCTCTTAATACTTCGGGGGTAGTTTCTATAATTGCTTCATTCCCTTCTTTGCCGGCTTTGTATGCTACTTACAAATCAGCTTATCCTAAAGCTGTTAAGGCTAAAAAGAAACCCAGGAATAAAGCTTGACTTCGACCTATAAATTTGGGATAAAGAGATGTTGTTTGTGAGATTGCCACGTCGCTTCGCTCCTCGCAATGACGAATAATTATGTGTGGAATTTTTGGGATTATTTCTAAGGACTCGGCAGCTGCTAATGTGACTTTTCGTGGGCTTTTGGATATTGAGTATCGGGGGTATGACTCTTGGGGGGTGGCGTATCTTGAGGACGGGGCTTTTAGAATCAGAAAAGAGGTTGGGTTTTTACCTAAGGATTTGAAATTTCCAGGGACTGAGATAGCTGTTGGACATACGCGTTGGGCTACTCACGGCGGAGTTACTGAGCTTAATTCGCATCCTCATACTGACTGTAACAAGAAAATAGTTTTAGTTCACAACGGGATTATTGAGAATTATTTAGAACTTAAGGCGGAGGTTACGGGGCATGATATTAAATCCGAAACTGATACTGAGATTGCAGTGCATTTGATGGAGGAAGCATTCGAGGAAACGAAAGATTTGAAGGAAGCTGTGTCTTTGGTTTTTAAGAGAGCGACTGGTTTGAATGCTTTTGTGGTTACTGACGGTAAGACTATTGTTGCTGTAAAGAAAGGGTCGCCTATTGTGGCTGGTGATTCTGAGAATGGAGCGATTGTGGCTTCTGACCCTAATGCTATTTTGCCACATACAAAGAAATTGCTTTTTCTTGAAGATAATGAGTTGATAGAAATAAACTCTGAGGGTTTGAGACTTTATGATGCTTTGACTTTGGAGGAGAAGAAAGTTGAGTTTACTGAGGTTGCCTGGGAATATCAGGAGGCTGATATGAAAGATTTTCCGCATTTTATGCTTAAGGAGATTTTTGAGCAGCCTAAAGTTTTGCGAGTCCTAGCTGAGAATGCGTCGGCAGCCGGTGAGATTGCTGAAGATATTAAAAAGGCGTATGGCACTTTTTTTCTGGGTTGCGGGACTGCATCTTATGCGTGTTTGGCTGGGGTATATCTTTTCTCTAAAATTGCCAAAAAACATGTTAATTTTTCTATTGGGTCGGAGTTTACATATATTGAGGATTATATTAAGGAAGGTAGTTTGGTGGCGGCTATTTCGCAGTCCGGGGAAACGATTGATGTGGTAGAGCCGTTTTCTATCGCCAAGAAAAAAGGCGCGGCGCTTCTGGCGGTCACGAACGTTTTAGGATCGACAATGTACCGAATGGCAGATAAGAGATTGATGTTACAGGCCGGACCTGAGAAAGCGGTTGCGGGGACTAAGAGTTTTACGGCGATGGTGGCGAATATGATTTTACTGGCTTACGCGGTGGCAGGCGACACAAAAACCGGAACAGAGATACTGGAAGACAGTGCGGTTGAGATTGAGAGGATATTGCAGACTACTGAGCCAATTAAAGAATTGGCTGAGAAGATATATCAAGTAAGGCATGTTTATATTTTAGGACGGGGGCTTTCTTATCCGCTGGCTTTAGAATCGGCCCTTAAGATCAAGGAAATTTCTTATATTCATGCTGAAGGATTTGCGGGCGGCGAGCTTAAGCATGGAGTTATTGCCCTTATCGAGAAAGGAACTCCGGTGATTGTTTTTGTGCCTAAAGACGAGACGAGATCGGCTATTTTAGCTTCGGCTATGGAAGTTAAGGCCCGCGGAGCATATGTAGTCGGGATTGGTGAGGAGGAGAATCCGGTTTTTGATTACTTTTATAAGGTTAAAGATGTTGGGGCTTCGAGTTTGATACCACATGTGGTATTTGCACAGTTGTTGTCGTACTACCTGACTGTTAAATTAGGGTTGAATCCTGATAAACCAAGGAATTTGGCGAAGAGTGTGGTTGTAAAATAAGTGGAATGACAGTTTTTGTTTAGGATTTCTTTATGAAAAAAATTATTGTGGGTGGGTCATTGGCTTTTGATTATATTATGAATTTTCCCGGGGTGTTTGCGGATAATATTGATCCTGAGAAACTTGATGTGATGTCAGTTTCGTTTTTGGCCGAGACTCTTAAGAAGGAGAAGGGCGGGACTGCGGGGAACATTGCTTACTTTTTAGCTCTTTTGAAAACTACTCCAGCTATTTTGGCTACCGCTGGGGAGGATTTTGAATATTATGGCAGGTTTTTGGAAGACGCCGGGGTGAGCCTGAGTCAGGTGAGGATTGTTCCGGGGGAATCGACATCTTTGGCGATGATTTTGACTGATAGGAATAATAACCAGATCACTGCTTTTCATCCGGGAGCGATGGATATGGCTGATGTGTTGTCTTTAAAAGACACTAAGGCCGAGTTTTGTGTGATCGCACCGACAAAGCCCGAGGCTATGAGTAGAATGATATCTGAGTGCAAAGAACTTAAGATCGCATATATGTACGATCCAGGAATGCAGCTTCCGCGACTCTCAGACGCGCAACTTCTGGAAGGAGTTGAGGGGGCGGAAATTTTAATTGCTAATGATTACGAAATGGCGGTTATTAAAAAGAGATTAATGCTTTCTGATACCGATTTGCTTAAGAAAGTGAGATTACTAGTAACTACTTTAGGGGAGAAAGGATCAGTCGTTCAAAGTAACGATCAAAAAATTGAGATAAGTGCAGCGAGACCGGAAGAAGTTTTGGATCCGACAGGTGCCGGGGATGCATATCGAGCGGGATTTTTGGCGGGGTATTTAAGAGATTTTGATTTAAAGACTTGTGGTCAATTAGGCTCACTTGCCTCTTGCTACGCAATAGAAAAGTATGGTACAACAAACCACAAGTTCTCAATTGAGGAATTTAAGAAAAGATACAAGGAAAACTTTGGAGAAGAGATAAATGGTGAAATTTGATATTAAAGATATAAAGCTGGCTGAGGCTGGTAAAAAGAAAATTGAGTGGGCAGGATCCCAGATGAAAGTTCTTCAATCTATTGAGGAGCGATTTAAGAAAGAAAAACCACTTAAAAACGTAACGCTTGCTGCTTGTTTGCATGTTACTGCTGAGACTGCAAATTTAGCGATTGCGCTAAAGGCTGGTGGAGCTAAGGTATTTTTAGCGGCTTCCAATCCCCTTTCAACTCAGGATGAAGTGGCGGCTTCCCTCGTTAAGGATTACGACATTCCTACATTTGCTATTAAGGGTGAGGATAACAAAACTTATTACAAACATTTGAATGCTGTTTTGGACGAAAAACCTCAGATTACGATGGATGATGGAGCAGATTTGGTTTCTATATTGCATTCTGAAAGGCAGAAGCAGCTTATTGATGTTTATGGTTCTTCTGAGGAAACAACCACTGGGGTAATTCGACTCAAAGCTATGGAAAAAGATGGAGCGCTTAAGATTCCGGTTATTGCGGTTAATGACTCCATGACAAAGCATATGTTTGATAATCGCTTTGGGACAGGGCAATCGACTATTGATGGAATTTTAAGAGCGACAAATATACTTTTGGCGGGTAAGAAGTTTTTGGTTGTTGGATATGGTTGGTGTGGAAGAGGTTTAGCTTCTAGGGCTCGTGGAATGGGAGCTCAGGTAATAGTTGCGGAAATTGATCCTATTCGAGGACTTGAGGCTTTAATGGAAGGTTATGAGGTCATGAAGATGGCGGATGCTTTGAAGGTGGCGGATATTGTGGTTACCGCAACTGGGAATAAGCATGTGATTGATTCTTCACATTTAAAGAATATGAAGGAAGGCATAATAATTGCAAACACCGGGCATTTTAATGTGGAATTTGATTATGACGGATTTGTTAAAGCCGCTAAGAAGAAGCGTATGATGCGCCCATTTCTTGAGGAGTTAACAATTAACGGGAAGCGGCTTTATGTTTTAGGGGAAGGAAGATTAATTAATTTGGTGTCTGCGGAAGGTCATCCGCCTGACGTCATGGATATGAGTTTTGCTAATCAGGCTTTAGCTGCGGAGTATTTGGTTAAAAATGCGGGGAATATGGAGAGTAAAGTTCTTAAATTGCCTGATGCAATTGATAAGGAGATTGCCAGATTGAAGTTGGAATCTATGGGTGTGGGGATTGATAAGCTCACCCCGGCACAGAGGAAATATTTAGATTCCTGGAATGAAGGAACTTAGTTTTGGAAATTAGTTTCACTAGAAGAATATAGCAAACTCCGGGGCTTGAATTGTTTTTTTATTAGACTTATTATGTCTATATGACTTCCAAACAAATTATTGATATTCTCAGAAAAGAACTGAAGCCGATAATAGAGGAGGCTGTCACTCCAATCATAGAAGAGCAGTTAAAGCCAGTTCACGAGACCTTGGAAGTGCATGGAAGAAAAATCGATGCTTTAACCGCGGATATGCATGTTGTCCGTAAATTAGCAGAGACCACTGTTGATATTGTTAAAGCCAGATATGAGAAAAACAAACGGGAGATTGATGAAATTAAGAACCACTTACATTTACCAAAAGAACCATATTTCGCGGAGTAATTAGATCTCCCCTTTTAACATATTAAAAGTCTGTTTTTTAGCTTCGGCGATGGATTGGCCCCAGGCTTTGGAGGCTTTTAGGAACATTTCTTCTATTTCATTATTTTTGGGTGCTTCGGGATTTGTAGTTTGAGATTCTAAGTAATCGTAGACATTTTTTCTGCTGTCTTTACCAAGCTTGAGGGTTTGAGCAAGTCCCTGGAAGGTTGTGGTAGTTATATTATCTGGATGACCCATGTCATCGTCTGGAATGTGGCATCCACAGTTGTAGCACATATTTAGGATTATCTAAGATTCGCGGGCGGTTTTCAAGACCTTTGCGTACCATTCTAGCTGGGCGAAGGTTTTTTCCATGCCACTCTCCACATGTTCATCAACGGATAAAACGCCTTCTTTGATTTTCGAGGAGATGAATTGGATGAGTACTCCCTCGCGGATGACAACAGTTTGGAGTTCTATGAAATTTGTTCTTAATTGTTCGACAGCTCTGGCTCCGCCGGACATTCCGCCATAGCCTACGAAGGCCACTGGTTTTTTTACCCATTCATTATAGGGATAATCTATGGCATTTTTCAGGGCTGAGGATGTTCCGTGGTTGTATTCGGGAGTTATAAATACAAAACCATCAGACTCGGCGACTTTTTTAATCCATTTGTTGGCCACTTCATCAGAGGTATTGGCGTTCATCATAGCAGGATAACCTGGTTCTTCGTATAGTTTCATTGGGTGGTCTTTGAGGTCAAATAATTCATACTGAACGTCAGTTCTTTTTTTGGATTGCTCGATAACCCAATTGCCGACTTTGTCACCCACCCTGCCTTCTCTAATACTTCCGATTACTATTAAGATCTTCATACGCGAATAGTACAACTGATACTTTACTTTTGGTAGTAGTTACATTAAATGAAGTGTCAGCCAGATGATGTATACTTAGATTATCGAATATTTTAAATCGCTGACCTCAAACCTAAGATTCTACATACTTGCTTCGACAACACTTTTGGCGTTAGGAATTTATTTTGGCATTAAGCAATTTATAGCTGATGAGTATATGCAGACAGTCAGTCTCACTCAGTTCTACGCTTTAGCTGCTGTTACATATTTGTATTTTACGTTGTTGGCTTCTCCCTTAACCCGGATTTTTCCTCAATTTCCATATAGAGCCAAGTACATTTTTGCCAGAAGAGCGCTGGGGGCAAGTGCGTTTATGTTTGGGGCACTTCATTATTACTTTGCGCTATTTAAATACATCGGAGGACCGGAGGTGCTTCTAGCTATGCCTTTTGAAAGTCAAGTTCCAGTTCTTCTTGGCAGTACGGCATTTTTAATCCTTTTTTTAATGGCCATTACATCTTTTGATTTGGCGATAGCTAAGCTTTCTGCCGTTAGATGGAAATTTTTACATCGATTTGTTTATTTAGCTGCGGCGCTGATCACGGCACATGCTCTTCTACTTGGATCTCATTTTAAGAATCTGTCCGAGACTATACCTTTGATATTTTTTGCAGCTTTGTCGTTTTTACTGGTATTGGAATCCATTAGATTTAATAGATATTTGAATATGAAATTTATAGGTATGGGTAGATTTTTTATTCCCCAGATAGTTGTTGCAGGTTTATTAGCTTACTCCAGCCTTAAAATATCTAGCTGATTCTGATAAACTCATCCTTGTGGGGCTCCTCAAAAATATTCGCTTTATTATCATTTTTTTCAGTAGTTTGCTGGCCGGCGCAATCTATCTTTATATTAATCAGACCGTAGAAAATGAGCAGGGACAAATTATCAAACTGACGCAACTGTATGCGTTGATATCAGTAACTTTTTTGTATATAACGCTCATGGCTTCCCCACTAACAAGATTTTTTAGTTTTTTACCATTTCGCGGACAATATTTGTATGCCAGAAGAGGCCTGGGGGTTAGCGCGTTTATTTTTGCGGTACTTCACGTTTATTATGGTTTTTTTGGTGAGCTGGGGGGATTTGAGGGATTACAATTTTTAAATAACAGGTATCTCTTGGCAGTGGCTTTGGGGGCTGTTTCTATCACTCTCTTAACTTTGATGGCAGCTACTGCATTTGAGAAAGTGATAAGTAAGTTAACTTACTCTAAGTGGAAAATTCTTCACCGGCTTGTTTATTTGGTAGGAATACTCACAACTGTTCACGCTTTAATGTTGGGGTCGCATTTTACCAGCTT
>CAYNRM010000026.1:0-5244 GCA_964399555.1 uncultured Gammaproteobacteria bacterium
AACCTGTGAGATCGAGACTCATGAATAAACTAAATATCGCTACAGCCCAGAAAATCATTAAGTAGATAAAATTTCTTGGCAGTTTTAAATTTTTCTTTATGGCAATATTCCATATTAGAAGTGCAGATAAACTTAACGTCAGGAGAATGTCTAGAATTGAGATTGAAAAATCGGTATTTCCAAATGGGTATTGGCCGAACTCTCCCAGAGTTAATGAGAAAAAAGTTGCTATGAAAAAGAAGAGAATTAAATTCATTTAAATACCATTTTTTAAAAGACCGAAAAAAGTGATTTTCTTAGGACGGATGTTTTCCAGAATATACTCAACTGGAACTTTTATATTTTTTTGGATTGCTGCCCTTTGCCCGAGAATTTTTGGAAGATTTTTTAGGATAAACCATTCAGCTTTTAGTGCTTGTTTTAAATATCCTAATCCGGCAAGAAATCTGATTGTATTTATATTTACTAAAATTATTTTTAACCAATTAAAGTCTTTTAATAATAATTCTTTGGGATAATTTTTTATTACAGTTAGGGTCATGTTTCGATACTGCAGATATTCAGTGAAGGCGGGATTTTTGGATGATGTTGCTTTGTGGAAGTGGTAGATTTTTGCAGTTGGTTCGTACCAACCTTTGATCCCAGAAAGTTGAGCCCTTAAACAAAAATCGACGTCTTCCATGTAAGCAAAAAAATCATGATCGAGAAAACCAATTTTTTCAAAAACTTCTCTTTTGAATAAACTGCCTCCAGCGGTTGCAAGAAAAAGAAATCCGGGTTTTGAGAATTTTTCCCCATCTAATTCTCCTCGGCCAAAATTATCAGCGTGACCCACGGCATCGATATAATCCCCTGCCGAATCGATAAGTTTTCTGTTTTTAAAATTGAGAATTTTAGCAGCTACAAACCCGACATCCTTTTTCTTAGTTGCTGTTGTTACCAAATTTCTTAAACAATCTTTGTCTACTTCGGTGTCGTTATTTAGTAAAACCATCATCTCTCCTACACAGATTTTAATTCCCAAGTTTACTGCAGGAGAGAAACCGACATTTGTTTCAAGTTTTATTAGTTTTACTTCGGGGAAATACTTTTCAATGTATTCTACGGAACCGTCTTTTGAACCGTTATCTACTATAATAACTTCGAAGTCTTTAAAGCTCTGTTTTTCTAATGAGGGTAAGCAGATTTTTAAGAGATGTTTACCATTCCAGTTTGGGATAATGACGGAGAGCTTGGTTGATGTTTGATTTATTAGCATTTTTATGTCATTCCTTCGAAGGAGGGAATCCAATAAATGATCACAACCTGGAATTATATGATTTTCAGATAAATGTCAACCGCATACTATTTATTGGATCCCCGCATACGCGAGGATGACAGTTATTCTATCAAATCTAGCTTCCGCGCGTAAGATAAGGTAGAATTTGAAGCTATGACACCTCAGATTCAGAATTGGGTTAAAAAAGCGAAAAGTGATTTTATTAAGAATCCCGGCAGGGTTTTGGAGATTGGTAGTAAAGATGTAACCGGATCAGTAAGGGAGTATTTTTCTGATGCTAAGGAATACATTGGTACTGATATGGAGCGAGGATTTGGTGTGGACTTGATTATTAATTCGCATGATTTACCAAAGAAATTTAAGAAGGAGAGTTTCGATGTTTTATTGTGCCATGAAATGCTGGAGCATGATGATAAGTTTTGGGTGACGATTGAGATTATGCATTCGCTTGTTAAAAAGGGGGGGATACTAGTTATTTCAACACCGACATTTGGGTTTCCGCTTCATCGTCATCCTAAAGATTATTTTAGATACGGGGAGGACGCATACCGGGAAATTTTTTTTAAAGGGTTTAAGATTCTAAGACTCGAGGAAGTTAAGGATGATTTTGGGAATCCGGCGATTTGTTGTATTGGTAAGAAAGTTTAATCGAGTACTTTTATTTTAATAAATAAGTAAAAACTTATAAAAGTTAGAGCTTCAATTGCTACTGTTATCCAGGCGGCGCCGATATATCCGTATTGAGGAATAATTTTCAGCATCAAGGCAATATTTACGAGGAAGATAAATAAGTAGAGGAAGAGGATTTTTTTGAGCATGCCTTCGCGGGATAATAATAGTTGACCCATGGGTATATGCATAAAGATAAAAGGGATTGCCAGAGAAAGAATCATTAAGGCTGATGATGAGCCGAAGAAGCTTTCGGGTAAAAACCTATTTAAGAACAATGGGACAATTATGGTAATCCCTATTAGCGCGGCAATTCCGGCGAGAAAACCGATAAGAAGAGAGTGGTTAAATAATTTTTTTGTGTTGGCCGGATCCTTAGCCTGCTCGGAAAATACCGGGTACAAAATAGTTCCAAATGCTACGGGAATGATTGTGGCAGCTTCCAGAAATCTGAATGCCAGGCTATAGATACCTGTTTCCGTTCCGCCTCTTAAGTAGGATAGCAGTACAGTGTCTAAGCGGAACGAGGCGAAACCAATTGCCGAGAGGACTCCATAAGGCCAGGATTTTATTAATAGCTCCCTAGCCAATTTCCACTCGAAAGGTTTGAAAGGAATTTTATTCTGAGATGATAGAAGGAAAATTAATAATATTGCGTAAAGTATTTGCCCAACCAGAAAGGCTGTTATGGCGCCGTAGACTCCAAAGCCTAAGAATATTAAGGCGGAGCCAACTATGAATGAGGTCATATTGAATAGGAAAAATCCCAAAGCAGAGAAAGAGGCTTTTTTTAGAGCAATTAAGATCGCATCAATACTTAGGGCGACTGATTGAGGGACCAGGGAGAGCAGGGCAATTGTGGTTAGCGTGAATCGTAAATTAGAGGGGTCGGTCAGGTAGAAAAAAATTGTTAGGACGAGGAAGGAAGCGGCGGCGGAGAATGCTCTTAATAATAAAGCTGTTGAGAAAAGTTTGGGGAGTTCGGACTGGTCGCGGGCTATGTCTCTGGTGAGGACCCTATTAATTCCTAAATCAGAGAATAGTGACATTAGTCCAAATATTGAGAGAGCTGCGGAGTAGGTTCCAAAGTCTGAGGCGCCGATGTTGCCAGCGAGGAAAATGGCATAAGCGAAGGCAAAGACTTTGACGATGAGTTGGGAGACTAATAGATATGAAGAATTTTTGAAAATAGCTTTTAACACTTTTAATATTATTGCAGATTGGAGTTCTCCATGCATGCAGGAAGGTATAGCCCTGCTTTTTGTATCGCTTTGCGATATAATATTCTAATGCAAGATTATCTGGCTTATGAGCCTGAGGCTTCGAAAAAACAAGTTGGATTTAAAGATCATATTATTGATTTTTTCCAGACTTTGGTGGTGTTTGCTGCTATTGGAACGGCGATTTATTGGTTAGTAGCGCAACCTCATAAAGTTTCCGGGAGTTCGATGTTTCCTAATTTTAAGAATGGGGATTATATTATTACTGATAAAATAACTTACCGGGTTTCTGATCCAAAACGGGGAGATATTGTGGTTTTTAAGAACCCCAAGGATGAGACTCAGGATTTTATCAAAAGGATCTTGGGAGTCCCCGGTGATCGTTTAAAAGTTCAGACCGGAAAGATTTATTTGAATGGTCTTGAGTTGCAAGAACCTTATCTTAATAATATATTTACAAACGCCGGATCTTTTTTGAGAGAAGGTGAAGAAATCACAGTAGAACCGGGGCATTTTATAACTATTGGAGATAACAGGCCGGCGTCTTCTGATTCGAGAGAATGGGGGCAAATTACCAGAGCTGAGATTATTGGGAAAGTGTTTTTTAGATATTGGCCAGCGACAGAGATAGGGTTATATCCAGCAGCATACTCGCTAGAAAAGTAGTTTTTTTTATTGTCATTTCATCACCTTGGAAGATGCTGAAACAAGTTCAGCATGACAATTAGTGTATCACTTTATCCTGGATAGTAAGTGGAGATGGCTTGGTAGATTTTTCTTACTTCTTCGTTAGTTACTTCCGGTTGGCCGTCGAAGCGGATTTCCAGTTTGGCGGTGGTGCCGGTGAGGACGTATTTTACTTTAACGCTTTTGCCGGAGAAGGTTTTACCTAAGCGGTCTTTAAGATCATCTTCGATTTTGTCTACTTCTTCACTAACTACCCGCATTGTTAAAGGGGAAGCACCTTTTTTAGGGCCAATGCCGTGGTGGGAGCGGATTTTTCTGACTAACTCTTCTGTTCCTCTAACAGAAAGGTTTCTCTTGAGAACTTCTTTGTAAGCTTCAATGATCAAATGAGGGTCTTCTAATGCAGAGAGTGCTCTAACGTGGCCTTCTGTTGTCTGGCCGGACATTAAGGCGTCTTTTAGGGCGTCAGGGAGAGTTAATAATCTTATTGTGTTAGAAATATAGGAGGGACTTTTGGAGACACGTTGCGCTATTTCAGAATTAGTTAAATTAAATTCATCCATTAATCGCTTGTATGCTTGGGCGCGTTCTAAAGGATTAAGATCAACACGCTGGACGTTTTCGACAATTGCCATTTCAAGCATACCTTGAGGGGTGGTTTCGCGAATGCTGACTGGGACTTTGGCGAGGCCAACTAAGCGCGAAGCTCTCCAACGTCTTTCGCCGGCGATGATTTGGTAGCCTGCGGGAGTTTTAGCGAGCACTAGGGGCTCAAGTATTCCGTGTTCACGGATAGATTCTGCGAGTTCTGCTAAAGATTCTGGTGTAATCAACCCTCTTGGCTGCAAGGGGTTCGCCTGGAGCATGTTTATATCTATCTCAAAAATCTTGTCCTGTGGTTCCATTAAACTACGTTAACTGTGAGTTTACCTCTTTTTTGTTTGAAAGCAACTTTACCCTCTGTCATTGCGTAAATTGTGTAATCGGAGCCAAATTTTGTACCCAAACCTGCATAATATTTACTGCCCTTTTGTCGGATAATGATGTTTCCAGTTATAACACTTTCCCCACCATATTTCTTAACGCCTAAGCGTTTAGAAATCGAATCTCTGTTTGTTCTGGTGGTCGACCCACCCGTCTTATGTGCCATTTTTTATTTTATATCCTTCCGTTAGATACTATAACTTGTGAAAATCTTTGTCAAGCTTTTCACGCGAGTTTTATTTTACTCAATAATGTTTTTTGTCCAACTACTTTTCGATGATTTGCCTTTGGTTTATAAAAAGCAACTCTGGTTTTTTCAGACATTTCTCCAACTACTTCAAATTTTAATTTTTGAGTTAAGAAAGGAGCGCCAACTGATACATTTCCCTTTTCAGAGATAAGTAG
>CAYNRM010000026.1:5254-13365 GCA_964399555.1 uncultured Gammaproteobacteria bacterium
CCTAAGAAAGGAACGATGACTGTTTTTCCGGGAGTGACAATTATTTGTTTTCCGGCTATTTGGCATATTGCGTAATCCATGATGTCAAATTCTAACCGATTGGACTGAAACTTTCAACACTCTTCTTTTTTAGGGTATATTTGGCAACTGAAGCAACCAGCCCTAAACAAATTAAGGTACTGACTAAAGAACTCCCTCCATATGATAAAAGAGGTAAAGTTATACCCGTAATTGGCAGAAGACCGACATTCATGCCTACATTTATGAAGATTTGGATAAACATCATACTCAAAACACCCACGCATACGAGTTCTCCGAACCGGTCGCGGCTTTTCATTATAATTCTAAAGATCATGCCTAACATTAGAGCGTAGAGAATTAAGATGATGGCGGAACCCAGAAATCCAAGCTCTTCGGCAATAAAGGCGAAAATAAAGTCAGTTCGAAACTCCGGCAAGAATTGGAGACGGGATTGAGTACCTCTGCCCAATCCCCTACCAAAAACTCCGCCGGATCCTACAGCGATAGTTGATTGGATAACATGAAAACCTATTCCCTGGGGATCTGACTGGGGCGAAGCAAAGCTGATTAGGCGCTCGCGTTGGTAATTGTGAAGGAAAAACCAGGTGGTAGGTAGGATCATAAGACCCACGAGAAGCAACATGACTATTTTTTTCCAGGAGATATTGGAGGCGACTAACAACCCCAACCAAATTGCGAGAATTGTTAATGAAGTTCCCAAGTCAGGCTGGATAAAAATCATGAAAAAAATTGGGAAGGTCCAAAGCATACTTTTTAGTATTGAAAACCAGCTGGCTACGTTTCGCGACCAGAACCAGGCTAGAGTTAGGATTAATATTGGTTTGGCAAATTCGGAGGGCTGGATATTTATGGGTCCCAGCGAAATCCAGCGCATAGAACCCCGGGATTCAAAACCGATAAACCAAGTTATCATCAAGAGCGCCAGGCTGATGCCGTAAGAGAGTTTGATGTAGCTGGAAAGCGCACGATAGTCAAACCATCTGATAAAGAAATATCCGGCCAGGCCGATGATTGCGAAAATTAGCTGCTGAATTGCGAGGGATTGGTTCGAGGAGAAAATTACGGTGATACCTAGGGCTAGTATAAGGACAATTGGGATGATCATATTATTTCGTCATTGCGAGCAAAGTGCGGCAATCTCATTTATGAATAATTCCAGATGGACTGGGATTGCTTCGTCATTTCATGATCTCGCAATGACGAAATCAGATGACTTTAATAACAATTTCTTCACCCTTTGTTAGTGACTTTGAATGAGTGGACTTTTGTATTAATTCCTCAAACTCCTTTGGCCAATTTGGTAGTGTCAGATCGATTTGGTCATTTAAAGTTAGGTTTTGTTCTTTTCTTAACTTTTGGACATTTCTGATTATTTCTCTGGCTTCGCCTTCTTTTTTCAGATCCTCGGTTAAATTTGTATCAAGTTCAACGCCTTCTTTTCCTTTTTTGAATTCAACGGCTTTTACATTAAGTTCCTCTTTGATTATTTCTTCTAATTCTTCTGGTAGCTTTATGGCGGATAAGTAAGTCACTTTTGCTAATGGTTGTCTTAGTTTTAAGGAATTTTCTTTTCTTTTGCTGTGGCCGGCTTCTACTACTCCTCTTACTAAAGCCATATTAGAAATTAAATCTTTATCCAGGAAACTTTTATCACCTTGAGGGAAGTTTTCAAGGTGGACAGAACCGCCGCCGGTTAGGTTTCTGAAGATTTCTTCGGAGATGAAGGGGGCAAGAGGGGCCATGACTTTTGATAAAGAGACTAGGACGCCGAACATGACTGAGAAGCAGACGCCCTGATCTTTGGTGTCGTCATTATTGGCAATGCGGTCTCGGTTTCTTCGGATATACCAGGTCGAGAAATCGTTAACTACGAATTCTCTGATTAATTTAACTGAAGTAGTTGTGTCATAGCTTTCGTAATATTTGTTTAGATCTACAACCAGTTCAGTTAACCTGGCTAGTATCCAGCGATCGAGGACTTTGAGGTTTTCTTTTTTAGCATCAGGACCGCTAACTTCACAACTCCAATTAAAAATATTGGCGTAATCGGTGAAATATTTATAACAATTCCAGAGAATTAACATGAAGCCTCTGGTGACTTCGGGGACGCCGTCGTTTGAGAAATTGACATCCTCACCTTTCATTACCGGGGAACCCATTAAGTAAAGACGCAAAGCATCTCCGCCGTAGGTTTGCATGACAGTTTTTGGGTCTGGGAAATTGCCGTAATTTTTGCTCATTTTTCTACCATCTGTGCCTAAAATGACCCCTGTTACCAGGACGTTTTTGAACGCGTTGGTGTTGTAAATTGCGGTTGAAATAACATGCAATACATAAAACCAGGCCCTTATTTGGCCGGTGTATTCAACTATAAAATCAGGAGGGAAGAAATCTTCGAGTTTTGCATCACCTTCAAAAGGGAAATGGCGTTCGGCGAAAGAAGCAGATCCGGCTTCAATCCAGGAGTCTAATACCTCGGGAACGCGGTGCATTTCTTTTGAGCATTTAGCACATTTTATTGTGACTTCATCTATTTCCGGCTTGTGCAGGTCTTTTATTTCGCGACCCGATAATTCTTCAAGTTCTTTTATTGATCCGGGAACGACCCTTTCGCCGCACTCACATTCCCAAACCGGGACTGGTGAACCCCAATACCTATTTCTGGAAATATTCCAATCCGGCGCGGCTTCCATGCTTTTAGCGAATCTTCCGGTTTTAAAATGAGCAGGAAACCAATTTATATTTTCGTTATTTTTAAAGAGTTTGGATTTTATATCCTGGATATTTACAAACCAGGCGTTGATTGGAGAATAAAATAATCTGGTGGCGCATCTCCAGCAATGGGCAACGGAATGGGTATAGGGTTTATCTTCGTAGATCAGCCCACGCTCGGTTAAATCGGCATTTACTTTTTCGTTGGTGTCCAGATAATACATACCGCCGAACATAGGGATGTTTTCTTTGATGAGGCCTTCTTCATCAACATGGAGGACCTGGATTACTTTTTCTTTGTTTATGACTTCCATATCTTCGGCACCATATGCACCGATGGTAACGATTCCAGTTCCTTCATCTGCGGTAACGAAATCTCCGGGAACTAAGACTGCAGCTTTTTCGTCTTCTCTTTTATCTTTTAAATAGAAGTCGTAATGGAGTTCGAATTTTTTACCTACCAGATCTCGACCCATGTATTCTTCTAAGATTTCAAAAGGTATTTCAGTTCCCAGCATTTTTACTGTTTCTTTAGCTAGGATGTAGTTTTCGTTGCCTTGTTTTACCTTGACGTAAGTTAGTTTAGGATTTACAGCGAGGACAGGGGTGGCGATTTTGTTCCATGGGGTTGTGGACCAAGCCAGGAAATAGGTATTTTCATCATCAGCGGACTTATATTTATAAGTAGTTGCAGATTCGGTGACATCCTTATAGTTGTCGGCATCCATTGCGACTTCGAAGTTGGAGATTGGGGTTGAACAATGAGGACAGTACAGGGAAACGCGTAGGCCTTTATAGATATAGCCCTTGTCATACATTTGTTTGAAGACCCACATGACTGATTCCATGTATTTTGGATCCCAGGTTTTATAAGCGTTTTTGAAATCGACCCATCTGCCGATATGGTCAACGTACCATTCCCAATCTGCCGACACTTCGTTAACGTAGTTGTAGCATTCATCGATGAATTTTTTAACACCGACTTTTTCTTCGATGTCCTTCTTTCTTTTAATTTTCAGTTTATTCTCGACTTTGTTTTCGATTGGTAAGCCGTGTCCATCCCAGCCCCAAACTCTCCTGACTCTAAAACCTTTCATTGTCCAAAATCTGCCGAAAACGTCTTTGGGGATTGAGGATAAAAGAGATCCGTAGTGTGGGGAGCCGGTTACGAATGGCGGGCCATCGAGAAAATTCCATTTTTTATCCGCAGGACGGGACTCGATTGATTTCTCAAAAGTATTGTCTTCTTTCCAAAATTTAAGAAGTTCTTCTTCAATTTCAGAGAAGTTTACCTGGGAATTTACAGGCTTGAAACTCATGAGAGTATTTTAATGAATATAGGGAGCTGTCGCAACAATCAGCTTATTAAGGAAGCTTGGATCTCTTATGAGCAGGTAAGGGAATTTTGTAACCCTTAATACTCAGCCATCGTTTACGGCTAATTAAAGCCGGGTCAAAGTTTTAAGCTCCGCGAGTGTATCTTTTGCAAATCTTGCAGTTTCGTGACTCCGATACTCTCCTGCAGCTTCAGATGCTATCTCGTGTCTTCTTTCATGATAACTTCGGACTTCAAGAACTCTTCCCTGATAACCTGCAGCATCTTCAGAGACAATGGCAATCCCAGCCATATATGATAGTTTTTCAATAAAAGAAGGGGCTTCAATCACCTACTGACTATACAAAAGTTGGGTGCTAACAACTTGACTTAAAGTAGACTCGTGTTCTATCTATTCTGCCTCAAGAAGGCGGGGATCTCTAGATCATCTGGTTCTTCTTCTGGGGTTTCCTCTCGTTTTTCTTCGGTTACGTCGTCTTGAGCTTGGGAGGCGGACATGGCGGATTGGGATTGGGAGGGTCTTGGGGAGTTGGAGAAGGGGGTGTTGTTGTAGCTGGATTGAGAGGGTTGTTGGTTGTAGCTAGGTTGGGAATAGGATGATTGGCTCATTCCTGGTTGAGGGCGGTTGTTTCCGGTTACGCCGGCGTATTCGCGGAGTTTGACTCTTGTTTCATCGAAACCGGTGGCGATTACTGAGATTTTGACCATGTCGACCATATCTTCCTTAATTGTGGCGCCGAAGATGATGTTAGCATCTGGTTCGGCGGCTTGGGCGATGATTTGGGCGGCTTCGTTTACTTCGGTCATAGAAAGATCCGGGCCTCCAACGATATTGAAGAGAACTCCTTTGGCTCCTTCGATTGAGACTTCTAGTAATGGTGAGGCGATAGCCATGCGGGCGGCTGTAGCGGCGCGGTTTTCTCCTCCGGCTTGTCCGATACCCATTAAAGCTGATCCGGCGTTGGTCATAATTGTGCGAACATCGGCAAAGTCGACGTTAATAAGTCCGGGCATAACGATTAAATCGGAGATTCCCTGGACGCCCTGACCTAAAACTGAGTCGGCTAATTTGAAAGCTTCAAACAAACTCATGGTTTTATCGACTACTTCAAGTAATCTTTGGTTAGGGATAACGATCAGTGCATCGACTTTATCTTTGAGAAGCTCGATACCCTCTTCAGCGACGATCATTCTTCTTGAGCCTTCAAAGGTAAAAGGTTTAGTGACGACGGCGACTGTTAAGGCGCCTAGTTGTTTGGCAACGCTGGCGGCGACTGTGATAGAACCGGTTCCAGTTCCCCCACCCATTCCGGCAGTTAGGAACACCATGTCTGAGCCTTCTAAAACATCCTGGATTTTTTGGGTTGACTCTTCTCCTGCCTGGCGACCGATGTCAGGATTTCCGCCTGATCCCAGACCGCGGGTTAGCGCTTCTCCAATTTGAACTTTGGTTGGGGCCTGGTTGCCTAAGAGAGCCTGGGCATCGGTGTTGATGGCGATGAATTCGACTCCTTGGATTTGTTGGAGCGAGATCATGGAGTTAAGAGCGTTTGTTCCACCACCACCAAGGCCGACTACTTTGATTTTTGCGAAACGTTGAACGTCAGGTTTGATTAGCATAATTAGGGTATAGCGTGTAGGGTTAAGGGTATAGTTTTAAGCTTTAGTCTAACTATACGCTGAATACTCTACTAACTACGATATTGTTGGGTGATTTTAACAACATCATTTACTTTTGTCGAGAGCAGCTATGGCAGGAAAGATTTGATTAGATCTGTGACTTTTTGGGTCATTTGTTTTAGGGGGAGGCTGCCGCCTAGAACAGGCATACTCATTTTTTCAGATGGGCCGGATTTCGCGCCGTAAAGGAGGAGGCCAGCGGCGGCGGCGTAAGATGGGGAGTCGATTTCATCGATAAGGCCGGTGAATCCTTCGACTTTGCCCATTCTGGCTGGAAAACCTAAAATGAATTTTGCCTGATCCAATACGCCGACTGTATAGGCTCCGCCGCCAGCAAGTACTAACCCTGATGGAGTCTGGGAACCGAAGCCGCTTTTTTTGATTTCTTTACCAACGTACTTAAATATTTCCTGAAGTCTGGGGCGGATGATTGAATCAACAACTGCTTTTCGGGAGATTTTTTGGACGTCCTCACCTATGCCGATTTCCTTTAAGTCCAAAACTTCATCTTTTTTAGCTTTATCGTCGCCTTGCGCAGGCTTCATTGGTTTGGCCAGATATTGTTTGATTTTTTCTGATGATTCCAAAGAAATTCTCAAGCCGACTGCGATATCAGAGGTTACATGGCGGCCGCCAATTGGGATGACTGAGGAATAAGCGATGGCGCCATCGACGAATATAACAACGTCGGTGGTTTCGCCGCCGATATCAACCAGGATGACTCCTAATTCTTTTTCGGTTTCAGTGAGAACTGCATAGGCTGAGGCTACCCCTGAGAAAACCAGTTCTTTAGTATCAACACCAACCATGCCGACGCATTTAACGAGGTTGCGCATTGAAGTTGTCGGGCCGGTGATGATGTGGGTGTCTGTTTCTAAGCGCACTCCGGTCATTCCGATTGGATCTGAGATGCCTTCCTGTCCGTCGACTGTGAAGGTTCTGGGGATGACATGAAGTATTTCTCTGGAGGAAGGCAAGGCGATAGCGCGGGCTGCTTCATTTACTCTTCCGATATCTGATGACTTAATTTCACCGTCGGGTTCAGCTACGGCCACAACGGCGTGGGAATTAGTGCTTTCAATCTGCGGGCCGCCCATTGACACGAAAGCGTTGGACAGAGAATAACCGGCCATGCGTTCGGCACTTTGAACGCTTTCGTCAATTGCCGCAACTGCTGATTCAATATCGACTATCTGGCTTTTTTTTACACCACGAGAATTAACTGCTGCTACACCTATTAAATTTAGCCGGTCGTCTTCACCTATTGAAGCTATCAGGGTGGTGATTTTAGAAGAACCGACATCTATTGCACATACTATTTTATCCTTTGCCATAAATTCAATAAATATTATCTAAGCACGAAATTCGAATATCGAAATGCGAAACAAAATTTAATTCAAGTATTTAAGATCGAAATAACTTTAAATTTCAATTTCCGACTTTTGAATTTGTTTCGTATTTCGGATTTCGTGTTTCGAATTTATTTCTCATTTTTTAGAATACACGACCACAGGTCGATCAAACCGTAGATCTATCGACTCAACAGACCGCGGATCCGCACTTTGCGGATCAAGATTCATTTTAGCCTGCCTCAGGATTAGTTGTAAAGAGGCTGATTGGCGGTCTAAAGGCCTGTTTAAAGAAAAAATAATACGGGGACTTGAGTCAATAATTAACCTGTCACCAACCACAAGCAGATTTTCAGTCGGTGTATCAATTTCTTTGAGACGATCAATAACCTCTGAAACCTTTTTGACTAAATCGTTGGGGATTCTGAGTCCTATTTTTAGATCTTGAGAGAAAAGAGATAATCTCGGGAAGCCGATATTGGAGTTAGCTTCTTCGAAGACTACACCAGCTTCGTCAACTAAAAACATGGAACTGCCTGAGGATTCTTTGTAATTATCTAATATCTGGTTTAAGACTTTCGGTGGGAAAGCTTCTGAGGTTGACTCCGTAGCGTTAAGTTGTTCGAGGCTTAACTGGATTGTGGGATTAGTATCAAAAGCGGCGTCAATACTACTGACGACAAACTTGCCCTCTCTGCCTGAGATATTCAATTTCAAGCGGTCAGGATAGAATAGTTCTGTTTTTATTTTGCCAATACAAAAAAACTTTTTTCTTAAGTCATACTCAAGATCCGCGGACTTGAAATAGAAATAATTGAAATTCATCTTTTGGATATGGTTTTTTATATCCTCAGAACTTGCGCAGTTGAGGTTTTCTGTATCTACTGTAAAGCGGGTTAATTTGTTCTCTGTAAAAACTTTATAACCGAACACAGCGGCTGCCAAAATTATTAAAGTAGAAATAAGAATTACGAAGTATAGTTTTTTTCTTT
>CAYNRM010000027.1:0-5495 GCA_964399555.1 uncultured Gammaproteobacteria bacterium
ATAGAAAGACTGAATAAACCCTATTGGGGTTTTCAAAAGGGCAATTATGCTGTAGAAAGAGAAAAATCTATTCAGTCTTCCGGCAATTATTGGGATAAATTTTACGCCGAGTTCAGGTAAAATCTTTGATTCAACTGATGGGGCTTTGTCGTCATCTCTAGCATATTTTCGGCCTAAATAAACAATATCTAAATCCGGAATTTCTGTCAGCTTTTCTATGACAGCTTGTGCGGGGGTGAAATGGGAGCCTGTAATCAAAACCTTCATATAATAATATTAGCAGTTAACCGGGCCTAATTGGAGACTATTTTTTTTGTTTTCGTAATGAATAATTCAGTCTTTCCGGCTTGATTTAGAAATATTTAATAGGATTCCGACTGCCATGAGATTGGCGAGGAGGGCGGAGCCGCCGTAGGAGATGAAGGGTAGTGGGACGCCGGTTAGGGGGAAGATGGAGACCATGGCTCCCAGGTTAATGATGGTTTGGATGCCGAGCCAGCAGGTTAGGCCGAAGGCGAGAAGTTTGCCGAAAGGTTCGTCGCAGTTTTGGGTTATTTTAAAACCTTTGTAAATCAGGAAAATAAATAATGAGATTAGGAACATACTGCCGGCAAATCCTAATTCCTCTCCAACAACTGCGAATATAGAATCGGTTGTGACTTCGGGGATATATTCAAATTTTTGGCGGGATTGACCGATTCCCAAACCGAAGAAGCCGCCGGAACCGATGGCAATTAGCACCTGAGAGATATGATACGAATACCCTTGTGGATCGGCAAAAGGATCGAGGAATGCTAAGACCCGGTTTTTGCGATATTCGGCGGAGAGGACGAAAGCGAGGAATCCGACTACAGCAATAGGGATTATGCTGAGAACATATTTAATGGGCGCCCCGGCGAAGTAATAAATAAATACCGAGGTCAGAAAGAAAACTATAGTTGAACCTAAGTCTCTCTGTAGAACACCAACAATGAAAGAGATAACAAATACTAAGCTAAAGAAAGGAAAAGTACGAACTTTTTTTTCAAACAGCGAAGCGAAGAAAATAATTGTTGCCAGTTTTACTATTTCGGCGGGTTGGATATTTATTGGGCCCAGATTTAGCCAGCGGTGCGCTCCTCCAGCCGAGTATCCAAGTCCGGGAATAAAGACTGCCAGAAGTAATACAATCGAGCCAATAACCATCGGCAGACCCAATTTTCTTAAGTATTGGTAATTGAAAAAAGTGAATGTAAACAAAGTGATCAGCCCCAGACCCATCCAGATTAGTTGTTGCTTAATGTAGTAATACTTGTCTCCGTGATCCTTAAAAGCCTGGACTACAGCGGCGTCGTAAACCATTATTAAACCAAACACCAACAAACCGCCAACACAGGCTAATAGGCCGAAATCCACTTTTGAGTTTGCTTTTTTTGTTTGAACATTTCCGCCCTTTCCTTTGCCGAGCATAGGAAAGCTTGTCTTACTCCAACTATTGCTTCTTCTCATATTTTAGATCGCTTGCGAAAGAATTAGTTTAACAAAGATAACCAAAGACCGAATATGGCAAAGATGATACCAGCTAACCAAAACCTAGCGACGATTTTTGGTTCCTGCCAACCCAGGTATTTTAAATACATGTGCAGCGGAGCTACCGGAAAGATTTTTCTCTTTAAGAATTTTTTTGCAAATATTTGGATTAGCGAGGAAAGGATAATAAAAATATAAACCCCACCGATTATTGCCAGACCGACAATTTTTCCAGTCATTAAACCTACTACCGCTAGTGTGGCTCCGAATCCAAACGCACCAGCATCACCCAGGTAAATACGCGCTGGATAAACATTAAAGTAGAGATAGGCAATCAAAACACCAATCCAGACCCCAACGAAAACAGAGAGAGTGTCGTTAAAAACAGAATGGGCTAAAACCAGGAAGGCGAAGAGGCAGATCATAAGGAGGCCGGTTGATAATCCATCTAGGCCGTCGGAGATGTTGTAGGCATTGGCAAAGGAGACGATAATAAATGCCGAAAGAGGGATGAACATCCAGCCAATAATAAAGTTATCAAGACCCGGGATATTTATGTTTTGAATTCCTAAATTAAAATATAAAAGTGAACCGATGATTAGGGCGAGGATTGTTTGAATTACGAGAAGGAGTTTTCTGCCTAGTCCGAGGAGCTTACCTTTGCGTTTGGTGGTTAACCAGCGGATGTCGTCTACTAATCCAAGTCCACCAAATGAAACTAAGGTGAACAGAAGAATTTTAAGGGGGGTCAACTCAATAAGTGGAAGCATGAAAGCGGCGATGGAACTGATTGTGACTAGAACAAAGATAAGAAGAATTCCTCCGCCTGAAGGAGTTGCTTCATCGGCTTTCATTAATTGGTCATGGATTGGGGTAAGAGCGTGGGTCTCAAGTTTATCAGTGTCTTCTTTTTTTTCAAATTTTTTCTTTAGGAAAAAGAGGAGATCGATGAAGGGGACGATTAAAAAGGCTGTGACTGCGAAAGACACTAAAACTAGGCCGAGAAGCTCTTGCATGTACTAATTCTCGCATAAAATGACAGTTTTGGACAACCTGGTGATATATGTTGAGATTTCTATCTAATTACTTAACTAATTTTTTTGTTATTCCCAAAGTTTCTTTGAGGAAAAAATCTGTGCCGTCACTTTCTATAAGAATATGACTTGAATTTGCCATCCCTTCTCTACTTATCTGGTGATAGTCAGCATAACCCAGGTGTATGAGCAATCCCCTCATTAAAGTTACATGAGACACTACAACTACGATTTTACCTGCATACCCCACGGCAATTTCTCTAAGAGTTACAAGAAACGGCTTAGGGCCTCATCTACAGTTTCCATATCGTGTACTAATTTATAGAAATATTTGTCCCTATCTGACATAGCAAGATATTCCTGGTACACGCCCGTCAATTCAATCCGTATTTCTTCCTCAGTTTTTCCATTTAATTTCCCATAACTTCTTTCATGCAGAGCTTTTTTTGTTAGGACCGCCAGATTTCTTTCTTTTGCAATAATCTCTGCTGTTTGTTTTGCTCTTGTTAAATCAGAGGTAAATATTGTGTTGATTGGAACTGGTTTTAATCTTTCAGAAAGTAATTTTACTTGTTCTTCACCACTCCTTGTCAGCCTGGATTCGGGACTTAGCCCAAATTCTTTCCTTATATTTGCTTCCGATTCGCCATGCCTTACAACATAAATTCTACAGAGATTATTAGTCATGGCCTGAGTATACCAAGAAAAGTTCTGAGACCGTAAACTCTGGATGTGTCGGGAAATTAACGCTTGGCTTTGGAGACTTTTTTTACAATTTCTGAGAATCTTAGGTTTGGGTGGCCTTTGATTAGGACTACGTCGCCTTTGCCTAGGATTTTTATTAGGTTTGAGACTATGGCGGGGTTTTGGAGGCCGGAGAGCATGCGTTCGGGGATGAAGCCTAGTTTTGTTAGTTCGGCTTCAATGTATTTGGTTTGACCGCCTCCTAAAAGTACGAGATCTATTTTGTTGGTATATATTTCTCTGGCTATTAAAGTGTGGAGTTTTTCGGAGGTTTTGATGTCGGCTGACATTTCGCCGAGGACGACAATTCTGCGGCGGGCGGGTATGAGATTTAAAGTTTCCAGGGCTTCCGAGAAGGCTTTGGTTTCGCCGTCGTAAGTGTCATCAACAATTATTGAATTATTAATACCGGTAACTACTTCCATTCTTCCTTCAAGAGATTCTAGTTTTTCTATGCCTTTCTTTATGGAAATTAAAGAAAAGCCCAGGTTTATCGCTATAGCCGAAGCTGTGAGGATTGGGATTACTTGGTGGAAACCTAATAGATTGGAGCGAACCTCTACTCTTTCGACACCATAATTTAACTCGAAGGTGGTTTGGTAATTTTCGATGCGTAAGTTTGAGGCCCAAACATGACAGTTTTTTTCATCAAATCCGAAGAAGATAGTGTTGGTGCCATTAAACTTGTCGCCAAATCTCCTTACAGAAGAGTCTTCCCAATTTAGCACTAAAGTTCCGTCCTCTCCCAACATTCTAATTAATTCTTCGTATGCGCCCGCTACTTTTTCTGACTCGTCAGGAAAGCTCTCTTTGAGTTCTGAGAAATGAGTAATTGCTAGAGTTCTGAATTTTATAAACTCTTTTAGATTATCTACCTCATAAGGATTTTTTGGGTCGAGTTCTAAAATTGCTTTATCTATTTTTGTGGAGATTTTAAAAACCCGATCAGCAAGCATTAGAAAATTTTCGATTGAATTTTGGAGTGAGGGATTTTCTACTTTTGGTAAAACCATTTTAGGCGTTAGAATCGAATAGAGTAAAGAAACGGCGGTTGATTTGCCAAGAGTTCCGGTTACGGCAATTACTTTTGATGGAGGGATAAGTCGGGCATATTGTTTTGCCAGGTAAAATTTCATGCCGTAGGCTCTTTTTTTAATTGGGTTAATATTCTTCCAGCCCTGAATGTTATCTAGTTTCATATATTAATTTAATCTGCAGCTTTCATCTTTAAAATTACTGACAACACAATGTCACCTCTTTTAAGATCCCAGATATCGACTTCTGTTACTTCCTTCTCAGACCAGACTTTAACTTTTTGGGCCAGGTCTTGCAATGGAGGAGTTACGTAAAGGGATCCTCCGATCGTGGCGTTTGGGATAAAGGAGAAATTAAACAGTCTTAAGTTCTGGTCCTTTAAAAAATCATTTACCTTTTGTAGGGAGACTCCTGATTCTATTTCAATCATCGCTTCTGCGACTCCAATTCCTTTGGCTGATACTTTACCTTTAACACCGCTGACTCTAATTCCACTGGTTCTGTTTTTAATGGTTAACCCTTCAAGTTTTTCAGAAACCAAAACTTTAGTGCCGCTGCCAAAAAGAAAGAAGGGAATTTTTAACTCATTAGTTAAATCTAAAGCTTGAGTTAATTCCTTGATTGTTGTCGCTATATAAAAACATTGAGCCTTGGCTTCTGACTGACTGGCAAGATGATACTTTAATGGTTCGTCAAATTTAACCCTGACTGCTCCTAATTCCCGCTCAACTAATTTTAGTTTGTCTTTCATTTAAAACCTTATTTACAGCTTCCAGATCCGACCAAGGTAATTCTTTATCACCATTAATGTTCATTGATTTCTCATGACCTTTACCGAAAAGTGCAACTGTGTCCCCTTTCCGGGCCAGATGTTTGATTGCGAACCTGATTGCTTCTTCGCGATCACTTTTCAGAAACACATTTTTATCAAGAATGCCGCCTGCTTTTTCTGCGCCTTCGAGCATTGCCTTGTTAATCTCATCAATGAGTCCGCGCGGATCGACTGCGGTCAATATTACATAATCTGAAAGCTTAGTCGCAATAGCTGCTAGTTTGGGTCTTTTTGCAGGGTCGCGGTAACCTTCAGCACCGGTGAGAGATATGATTTTTCCTTTGTTTCCAGACTTTAAAGCATTTAACGCACTCTCCAGACCGTTCGGTGTATGAGCAAAA
>CAYNRM010000027.1:5505-13236 GCA_964399555.1 uncultured Gammaproteobacteria bacterium
TTTTAATCCCTAAATTATTTTTGACTTCCTGCATGCGACCTTCCAGATTTTCGAATTTTTCTAATGTTGAAATAGCTTTTTTCTCATCAACATTAAAAATATTAGTTGCGGCAATTGCCGATAGAGCATTTAAGATATTAAAATCTCCGGGTACCCTTAGATTTAATTTAATTTTGTCAGTACTAAAATCTGATTTAGGATTTTTTCCAAAAGTTACAACCGAACCTTTTGCCAGATTTCTAAGTTTTTCGAAATGATCCTCGTCTTTATTTAAGATGGCCCATTTAGAATTTTTTATTAACTTTGATTTGGAATTAAAATAATTATCCCAGGTTTTATGGTAATCAAGATGATCTGAGGTGATATTTGTTATTACTCCAACTTCAAAATTAATTCCCCAAGTTCGGAATTGGTCTAAACCGTGAGATGTAACTTCTAAAACGAACACTTCGGTTCCGGCCTTTTTGGCTTTAGCAATTAATTTTTGCAGGAGGAAATAATCGGGATTGGTGACATGGAAACCGGTGTCGATTTTTTCGCCATTAATTTCGGCGGTGATTGTAGAAACCATTGATGCTTTAAAACCTGCGTCTTTGAGGATTTGGTAAATCATATTTGTGGTTGTAGTTTTACCATCAGTTCCGGTAACGCCGATGAATTTCATACCTCTTGAAGGGAAGCCGTAGATTATATTTGCCAGAACGGAAGACGGGAGATGCTTGACTAGATTGACAACTTCATTAGGAATGAGACTACGGATAGTTTTTTTCATTTATGCCTAATAGTATAGCAAACTAGTTAGCTCGTCAGTTGGATGGGGGGATACCATAGTAGGTGAATATTTCTTTAGCTATGTTAAAAAAAGTTGGGGCGGCGGTGTCGGCGCCGTAGATTGAGCTGCCGGGTTGGTCGTAGCGGACAAGCATAATAAATTTTGGATCGTCTGCAGGGGCAAATCCGACAAATGAGGCAACGGTTTTGGTTGCGTCATAATGGCCAGCTACTGCAATCTGGGCTGTTCCAGTTTTTCCGGCTACTTTGTATCCAAGTATTCCAGAGGCTTTTTTGTAGTACTGAGCTTCTCCTTTATCTACGGCGCTGACCATCATGTCTTTAATTTTTAGAGTTGTTTCCTCTTTTAAAACTTCACGTATTAAACGGGGTTTAACTTTAAAGACCTTTTCTCCTTCGCGGATTTCCGAAACTATTTGAGGCTCCATAAGCTTTCCTCCGTTAGCTATCGAGGACACTGCGGTTATCAGCTGAATCGGGGTGACTGAAATTCCCTGACCGAAAGATGAGGTTGCAAGATCAATTTCTTTCCAGGTATCTTTTTCCCTGAGTGGTGGAGATGATTCATCTTGCAAGTCTACCTTCGTTAGGTTACCGAAGCCGAAATCGGTGATATATTTATACATTTTTTCGACTCCCAATTTTTTTCCAGCAAAAACCATACCGGTGTTGTCGGAGTGGACTATGGCATCCTTCATACTTAATTGTTCCTGATATTTATTGTTCCAGGTCCTTATAGTGAAGCCGGATATTGATAAGGGTCCGCTACAGACATCGCAGATAGTTTCAGGCTCAACTAATCCTTCATTTATGGCTGCGCCCATAACAAGAACCTTGAACGTTGATCCGGGTTCGTAAGAATCGGCTGTAATTGGATTTCGGTGGTATTGTTTAGGGTATTCAAAAGCGCGTAATGGATCGTATGTCGGGAATGATGCCATAGCAAGTATTTTGCCAGTTTTTGGGTCCATGATAATGGCCGATGCGCCTTTAGCTTTATACTTTTTGATACCTTCTTTTAGTTTTTCTTCAGCGATGTGTTGAATTGAGCGGTCAATATTTAATGATAAAGTCTTACCATCTTTGGCGTTTTGGATTAAGAATTTGCCAATTAAAATTGGAAGACCCATGGCATCTTTTTCCTGGGTTAGTGTTCCAGTTTTGCCTTTCAGTTCGCCGTTGTAGTAACCCTCTAAGCCGAAATAACCAACCTCTTCACCATAAGCATCAGAGGCTACAAAACCTAATAAATGAGCTGATGAGGAGCCTTCGGGGTAGAATCTTAAAGAAGTTTCATCAAAACCGACACCCTTTAAATCCATTTTCTGTAAAGCTTGTTTGGTTGAGAGGTCTATTTTTCTGTTTAAGGAGACCCAGAACAGATCCTGGCTAAGTTTTTTGGAAATTTCATCTTCCTGTTGTTTTAGTTTCGCGTCCCTGTCTGCGTCAGTTAAAGTGGCACCTCCCGTGCTTTCAATTTGTTTTAGATCCTCGAGCGCAAAGAATTGACCGAGTTTGCGGGAGAGGTCTTTTTTGTAGAGTTCGACATAGTTTTTTATATCACTCGGAGGAGCCGCAGTTGTTAGGTCGGTTTTTCGGCCTTCGGCATATTTTTTTGTCAATTCAATATCAATAGTTTTCGGGGTCAAGAAAACAGAGAAAGCTGGTTCGGAGCCGGCAAGTATTGACTGATCCGAATACAAGATTGAACCTCTTGGGGCTACTACTTCTTTTTTAATAATTCTTTGGCCTTCTGCTTTGGCAATCAAACTATCGTGGGCAATAACCTGCCAATAAAATAAGCGCGCCACAATGATAAAAATTAGACTAAAAAAAATCCAGCGAATTATGCGTAATCTCATGCCTTAAAAAGTCCTTAGAATTGATTTGAGTTCAGAGCGATAGGTGAGACTTTAATGTATTCAATATTTTTAATTTTTCCAAACCCCAGGTTAAGCGACTTTTTTTGATTAAGCGTTAAGGACTTCTTTTGAGCAATTTGATTTCTCAAATAATCATTTTCCAGCTCTAATGAGTACTTAGTAGCCTCAAGGCTGTTAATCTTTTCTCCAAAAGTAGACGAGCGGTTAGCTACCCATATCTGAAGAGTGATGGCAAAAATGAGAATGAGAACAACACCTATAACAATCTTACGTTTAAAGTATAGGGGAGTCTCCAGAGACCTGGCTATCGCACTATTATTGGGCATTAAGACTATTGTTACACAAAAATTTCCACGAGGTCAAGTTTTCACATTCGACAGATGAGTTAGAATGCTACGCCCAAGATCATTTAAGTTGGGACTTATAATTTTCTTAAATCGAATGTTATTTTCCTGCAATTTTTTTATAGAATCCGGGATTTTACTGACATACTGCAGCTTAGAAATTTTTGCCAACATTTCGAATTCATTAGAATTTTGCGGCTTTAAACCCAAGCTTTGATAAATAGCAGCAGGGAACTTCGACCAGTGGGCTGTTGAATCTATTAAAACAGGGATATTTAAAAATTTCTCAGAAAACCTATCTGCTGCAGCCACTGCTATGGATGTGTGAGGATCCATTAGATAGTTATTTTGGAGGTAGTTGTTTTTGATTGTTTCTGAAGTCTCCTTATTGGAAACCCAGGTACTTTTGAAATTTTTCTGAAGAATTTCAAGAGTAAATGTATCAACTTTGAATTTTTTATTAACTTTTAATTGATTCATCCACCCAGCAACTCGAGTAGGGTCTTTAGTAATAAAAAAGAGAAGTCTTTCAATGTTGCTTGCTACGAGTATATCCATTGCCGGCGAGAGAGTAGATTTCATTGATTTATGGGAGATATCATAAATTCCCGTATTGAGAAATTCGGAAACTGCATTATTTTCGTTCGTCGCGCAGATTAATTTATCTATCGGGAGTCCCATTTTTTTGGATAGGAAAGCCGCGAGAATGTTGCCGAAATTGCCAGTTGGGACTGAGACATTAATTTCATCACCGAGTTTTAATACCTTCTGTTGAATCAAATTCATGTAGCCTACGAAGTAATAAATTATTTGAGGTATCAACCTACCCCAATTTATGGAGTTTGCTGATGTTAATTTTGTGTTGAATTGTTTATTTAGTTGGTCATTGAATTGCTCATCAGCAAGAATCTCCTTGACTAGACTCTGGCTTTGATCGAAGTCGCCGTCTACAGCCAGAACACAAATATTGTTCCCACTTTGAGATATCATTTGTAATTCCTGGAGTCTAGAAACTTTATTTTTAGGATACAGAACTAGAATGGAGATATTTTCTAAATTCTTATACCCCTCAAGGGCGGCTTTCCCGGTATCTCCAGAGGTTGCTGCGAGAACTAGGTATTTGTTCTTTTGTTTGTTTGTTTGAATAGATTCTAAGAATAGCAGTGGCATAATTTGGAGTGCCAAATCTTTAAAGGCTGCGGTAGGTCCGTGCCAGAGCTCCATAACAAAATAATCTTTATTCAATTTAATCACCGGTGTTATTCCAGGATCACTAAATTTTTTCCCATAGGCTTTATAAATGACTTTTTTTAATACCTCCTCAGAAAAGTCAGTTGCAAATTTCTTGAAAACGAAAAGTGCGATATCCTGATAGGATTTGCCAACCAAAGAGATTAATTCTGGTGGTGAAATGAATGGAATTTTTTCAGGACAGAGTAAACCGTTATCGGCAGCTATGCCCTTTAATAAACTTTGTGAAAAAGAATAGGATCTACTATCTTCTCCTCTGGTCGATCTGTACTTAATCATCTGTTTATTATTTCTATAAATTTTTCTACGCTAAAATTCCGACTTCTTAATTTAGAATAGTCCATTGTTATATGGGCAAGTTTTTCATAGATGTTTGATCTATATTCTAGTAAATCCGGATAACACCTTTTTAAGGCACCCGGTCCCGACTCGCCACTCTTTCTGTTGAATGATGTGCCCCAAATTACAGGTTTTAGATCTTTCATGTATAAATCATACATTTCTTTTTTTGCCGAGCTTGGAACCTGGAGATAAATTGTTTTGGTGAGTGTGGTCAATTTTTTAAGTGTAAGTGCATTTATATAAATCACACTTCCAGTCGTATCGATCACAACTTTTTTTTCCCTATCTAGTTTAGAACAGATTTCATCAATAACTAAATTTTCTAACTCTAGGTATTGTTTTGATGCATGGAGTGATCTGGATTCATAGGGTTGACCCATCCACCTGGAGACATCGGCAATTCCCGAGAAGCCGAGTTTTTTTAGATCTTTCGACAATTTTTCTTCAATTAGATCGTCACAACAAATTCGCTTAAAACCGCTTTTTACAAGCTGCTTTGACCAATAAGATTTACCACTTCCAGACATCCCGATTAAAGAAATTTTCATGATTTTTATACTGCGACAGGCAGGGTATTTAGAACAGCAGGTATCACTTGATTCGCCTTGATTGCTTTTATTGCTTCTAGAATGTCGGTAAAAACTCCTGCGGCTGTTACTTCTATCCCTGCCCCAGGGCCTTTGATTACAAGCGGATTCTTAGAATATCTTCTGCTTTGGACTACTACAATATTATCTGGACCTTTAAGATTTCCAATATCGGAGGAGGAATCAATTTCTAAAAGTTGCACACTAGATTTATTCTTTTCCACACTTCCCAGAAATCTCAAAGACTCATTTTTTTTACTGGCATTTTTAATACGGACTGCATAAAGAGCATCTAGATGTATTAGTTTTTGCATAAAGTCCTCGACCGAACAATCTTTCATCTCGTCGGGAACCAGGCCTGAAAGATTTATTTTTCTCAGTTCCGATTTTTGACCCAAGAGACGGGACAGAATCAAGACCTTGCGGGCTATATCAAGCCCTGATAAATCGTCCCTAGGGTCTGGTTCTGTATACCCTTGATCTCTGGCTTCTTTTACAACCTGGGAAAATTTTCTTCCTTTTTGAAGTTCTGTGAATATAAAACCTAAAGTACCGCTAAAGGAGCCCTCAATTTTTATGATTTCATCACCCGTGGACATCATGTCTTTTATCGTTTTGATCACCGGCAATCCGGCTCCGACAACTGTTTCAAAGAATATTCTATTCTCACCAAACTCCATTAGTTTTTTAAAGTTTTTATATGGACCTGACAGAGGTTTTTTATTTGATAAAACCAGATAACCCCCCTTTTTCAGAGCTTTTATGAGGTACGGAAAAGTTTGATCAGATGCTGTTGTATCAAGCAAGATGAATGGTTCATTAATTTTGGATATTGCCTGATCAAGATCTTTGCCCTCCTTTAAACCCCCACTTTCCATTTTCACAATTAATTGAGAGGCTAATAAACCGGACTCAGGTAAAAACTGAGTTTTAGAGTTGAAAACGCCTAAGAAATTTAACTCCACATTTAAGCGGCTTTGAAGAACTCGTTCAAAATCGCTCAGTTGGCGCACTACTTCTGTTCCGACTTTACCAAAACCTAAATGCAAAATATTAATTTTCATATTTTTTCTCAAAAAAAAGCCCCCCTTTCGGGAGGCGGCTTAGATTGCTTTTTTTAAAGCAACTAAACGTCTCCCCCTTTGCGGGTGGTGGTAGTTGTAGTAGCGGTAATCGAGTTGAACTTAATATTCATACTTCTTTAAGATATTATAACAGATTATTTATGTCAAGAGACTCTAGAGTTCGCTGGCAAAAACTGCGAATATTCCAGAACCAGAACTTTCACTTATAAGGCTGGAGCCTTCAATTTTTGTTTGAAGCATTTCCCAAGAATTGGCTGATTCGCTGTACCTAGCTATTTGAGATTCAGCCGGAGGATTTTCAGCTAATTCGATTTTGACGATTCCTTTGGGGAAAGTTTTTGCTGTTGGCAGAGTCATGGCGTAGACTTTACCTAGTGCTTTTTTACCTGTAGGGAATTTCGGAGCCCCAGTTAAATCATTTAAGATTGAATATCCAACGAGCGAAAGTTCATCCTCGGAAGCTTCGGATTTGTACTGGAAATGGTTATCGGTTGAGGTTATAACACCTAAGGCAACATCTGGTTTTTGGAGATGCCAGGTTGTGCTCATTTTATAGACTGTATTCACTTTATCGCCTTTTTCGTAAGGCTTTTTAATTCTTAGAACTAAAGAACCATTTTCTACATTTTTGTCAAAGACACAATGTAAGGTTGAAAAAGTGTCTCCTTTGGAGCAGGTTCCAAATAAGATTTCCTGGCGGTATTCACTTTTTTTGTCTTTGGCTCCGATAGTACCCTGGACTCCCCGGTCGACCTGGTCCACACCCTCTTCCGCGGTGGAGCCGGCGGACTGGTAGGCTAATTCGTAGTTGATTGAATCATATGAGGAAGTACGGTAAATGTTTAGGTTAATGGCATTGCCGTCGCGGCGAGGTTCTAGAATTGCATACGGACCACCGGGCTCAAATGCTAAATCGACCTCTTCTGTGGGGAGTTTTGAAGGGTCAACCTGGAGGAATCTGTTTACTGCGAATCCGGCGCCAACCAAAATTAAAATCAGAACAACTAAGAGGGCGGCGTTGATTTTATTGGATAGAAATTTTTTAATTTGATTCATAAACGGCAGGCTTACGAGACTTTCTCTTTTATAAATTTCAGAAGGTCATCAACTTTGACTCGCTCCTGTGTTGCTGTATCCCGATCTCTCACCGTTACAGCCTCATCAGTTAGTGTATCAAAATCTACAGTAATGCAAAAGGGTGTTCCTATCTCGTCTTGAGAAGCATAGCGTTTTCCGATGTTTCCTCTTGAGTCCCAAGCTGTCATCATTTCTTTTTTAAGCATTTTATAAACACTTTCAGCTTTTTCGATTAATTCAGGCTTATTATGTAAAAGTGGGAAGACTGCAGCTTTAAAAGGGGCAAGGTTTGGTTTTAACTTAAGGAATACACGACCCTCGTCTTCCCTATAAGCATCTAGTAAAGTCATCAGGAAGAGCCTGTTGATTC
>CAYNRM010000028.1:0-1477 GCA_964399555.1 uncultured Gammaproteobacteria bacterium
AACCGACTCCCCGACTCTGACATGAACTTTTTCGACAACACCCTCGAATGGTGTTGTTGGATACATGGCTGCTTCTGTGACTTGAGCTAAAAATAATTGCAACTTGGCAATCTCGTGACCTATTAATAAGGATTTTTCTTCGACTTCTAAATTCTTCAAGGAAAGTTCTCGTTTGATGTTTGATAACTCAGCGGTTGGTCTGTCGGATGCCGCATTTGATTCGAGACCTCTTACTGATTGTCTTAGCTGATTGACTCCAGCTTGTAGTCCAACCATTGCGGAGTTAGCTGCTGCGTAACCAAGATCATTAGTTGGGGGTAAATTTTGTTTTGATGTCGTGAGCATTGCTTCATTCATATCGAGCAAGCTTCGAGTTTCCTCAAGAGACCTGTTAGTGATATCGCGTTGTTCATCTGAGCCAGCATCGGTTTTTTCTGCCTGCTGTCTTTCTTTTTGGATAATTTCTTTTTTAAGATCGACTGTGTCTTTAGAAAGGTTATATTGCTGTTGAGCGATTTGTCTGCCCACCGAAGCAGAGTTCCCTCCATAATAATTACTTGCCAAACTGACGAGACTTTTTCCTCTGGCGACGGATTCGCCTTCGTAGGTATTGACTGAGGAGACAATTCCGCCTGACTGAGCGACTATTTTGATTACGCCAGTTTTTTCGACTTCGGCTTGAACTGAAATTTTAGGAGAAGAGCCTATTTTAAAAGTTTCTACCTGTTTTACTATTTCTCCTTTGTGTTCTTCTAGGGGTTTAGCTTTGAAAACTGTTGAACCTAATGCGATTAAGAGAGCCAGTAAACCGAGGGTTATGAAAAATGCAATGAATGGACGAGCCCGGACAAAGCCTGGGATTCTTCTTGTGTATTCAAGGGGCTTTTTGTAGTTAACTTTTTTGACACGATCCACTAGTCTGATTCTTTGCTCGAGAAGAGAAGTGTGGTTCTTTTTAAATTTTGCGTTATTTTTTCTTTTATTAAACATAGAGTTGAAGTCAATTCTTGGATCCCCGCCTACGCGGGAATGACAGGCTTGAACTTGGCAGTTGGCTGATTTGTCTGCTTATTCTATAGGATTGATCTTAAAATGTCAAACGTTATAGGGTACTACTAGGCAGGGTTTGGAGCAGAAGTAACACACAGAATACTATTATGTAAGGGAAATATTTGCAAGGGTGAAAGTCAGGATTTGGGGTTTAATATCTTCCTCTTGCTCAGCAATGGCTATTTTGATTAAAATACGCCTAATAGATTATGGCTACACCGGCAACAGATACCGAACATATTCAAATTCAGGAGACTCATGGGGAAGAAGGTGCTGCCGAAACTCATGCGACAACAGATGAGGGTGATCATGCAGGAAGTGGACATCATGTGGTTCTGGCGCCGGAGGTTTTGGGGCAGATTGGGTTTTTGCCGGTTACTAATACTTTGATTGTGTCGTGGATTGTGATGGCGATAATAATTGGGAC
>CAYNRM010000028.1:1487-12933 GCA_964399555.1 uncultured Gammaproteobacteria bacterium
TTATTTTTCAGATTATATTTAAAGAGATTGCCGGTCACGACGTGTCAGAACGGAGTTGAGACTTTAATTGAGGCTGTTTATAATATGGTTGAAGATTTGGCTCATTCTAAGGCTAAAACTTTTTTCCCTTGGCTGATGTCGTTTTTCCTGATTATTCTTGTTTCTAATTTGGTGGGTCTTTTTCCAGGATTTATGACTATCACTTATCAAGGACTTCCTCTTTTGAGGAGTGTGAATTCGGATTTGAATATGACTTTGGCTTTGGGGATTACCTCCGTTATCGTCACACATTATTTTGCGATTAAGTTTTTGGGGATTGGAGCTTACTTTGAAAAATGGTTCTCTTTCAAGATGTTTGGAATATTCTTGTTTATCGGATTACTTGAGTTAGTCGGCGAATTTACAAAAATGATCTCGCTTTCTCTGAGGCTTTTTGGTAATATATTTGCCGGCGAGGTGGTGCTTGGAACAGTTGCGGGCATATTCGCTTTTTTTGTGCCTTTGCCATTTTACTTTTTGGAAGTTATTGTCTCGGTGGTTCAGGCAGCCGTGTTTATGATGTTAACTTTAGCATTTATGGTATTGTTGACTGAGAAGCATGAAACGCATTAGGCGGGGGTCGGAGATACGTTATAGGAGATACGAGAAAGTTTTCGTATTCCGTATTACTTATCTCGTATTACGAGAAAGTTAAAGAAAGGAGATTTAAGAATGGAATCATTACCATCAGCTTTAGCGATTGCTATTGGTGCTATTGCACCGGCTTTTGCGATTGGTGCTATTGGCATGAAAGCAATGGAAGCTATCGGGAGAAATCCTGACAGCGCATCCAAGATCTTTTTACCGATGCTTTTAGGCATGGCTTTCGCGGAAGCTATTGCGATTTACGCATTAGTTATAGCATTTATTAAATAGTCGTCAGCTTTCAGTCTACAGTCGTCAGCAGGGAATTTATTCTTGTCTGATTGCTGAGAGCTGATGACTGACTGCTTAATATTAAACATGGAAAAAGTACTTTCTGATTTTGGTGTTGATCCTCGACTTTTGGCAGCGCAGGTTGTTAATTTTTTGGTGCTGGTTTTTGTTCTTCAGAAGGTACTTTACAAGCCGGTTTTAAAATTACTTGACGAAAGAAAGAAGACAATTGAGGTCAGTATTGCTAATGCGGAGAAGATTCAGAAAGAGCTTGAGGAGACTGAGCTTCGCCGGGAACAGGTTTTGAATGAAGCCATTGACGAGGGTAAAAGAATTATCACAGAGGCTTCGGCCCAGGGAGCATTACTTTTGCATGAATCACAAACCAGGGCCAAAGAAGATATGGAATCTATGATGGAACAGGGACGACAGATGATTGTAGGGGAGAAAGATAAGATGACACGGGAGGTTAAACAGGATGTTGCACGAATGATTGAGATGAGTTTGGAGAAAGTTTTGGGGTCGGCTTTGGATTCTAAGACTCAGAGCAAATTAGTGGATGATGCAGTAAAAACAATTAAATCTTAAGATTTAATTGTAAGTAGCAAGTTCCAAGTAACAAGATACAAACAAAAATGAAATCAATTAAGACTTTAAAAAAACAAGGAATTAAGGCCGCACAGTTATCTTTTAAATTAGGCAATCTTGATGAAGGAGTTGCTAAGAAGTTTATTAGTGCATTTAAAGCACTACCTATGAATGAGGCTGTAGTTATGCTTAATTCATATCTTTCGGCGGTTAAAAGAGCGATTAGTAAGACTACTTTGACTATTACTTCAGCTTCCAAGCTTTCAGGACCTCAGGTTAAGGATGTCACAGGCGCTTTTAAAAGTTATAAAGTGCTTCAGACGTCTGAGGAATTATCCCCTTCCCTTTTGGGGGGGATTAAGGTTAGAATTGGAGACGTAATTTTTGATAATTCGGTTAGGTCGAAAATTAATCAAGTTAAGGAGGCTTTGGTAAGTTAAGGTATTTTCTCAGCTACGCTTCGAAAGATAAGCAAAGCATGCCTTTCGAAGTGAGAAAATACAAAATGTATTATGGCTAATATTGTAAGTGAGATTGAAAACGAGATTAAAGGGCTTAAACTTAAAGCTCAGAAAGAGAATGTTGGTACTGTTACCGAGGTTGGTGATGGGATTGCTCGTATTGAGGGATTATCAGACGTTCAGGCTTCAGAGCTTGTTGAGTTTGAGTCTGGGGTTACTGGGTTGGCTTTGAATTTGGAATCTTATAATGTTGGTGCGGTTATTTTTGGGGATAATACGTCGGTTAAGCAGGGAGATTCGGTTAAGACTACTGGTAAGATTTTGCAAGTGCCAGTTGGGGATGCGATTATCGGGCGGGTTGTTAATGCATTAGGTGAACCTATTGATGGGAAGGGAAAGATTGCTTCTTCGGTTAATTATCCGGTTGAGAAGATTGCACCTGGGGTTATCACCCGCCAATCTGTTTCGGTTCCACTTCAAACTGGTATTAAATCTATTGATGCGCTTATTCCGATTGGTCGAGGTCAGAGGGAGCTTATTATTGGTGACAGGAATACTGGTAAGACTACTATTGCTATCGACACAATCATTAATCAGAAAGATGTGATTTGTATTTATGTGGCTATCGGACAGAAAACTTCTAAGATTGCGCAGATTGTGGCTAAGTTAGAATCTGTCGGGGCTATGAAACATACTATTGTTGTTGCAGCGACTGCGGCTGATCCGGCTCCTATGCAATACATTGCTCCTTATGCGGGAACAGCTATTGGTGAGTATTTTCTTGATCAGGGTAAAGATGCTTTGATTATTTATGATGATTTATCTAAACATGCTAATGCTTATCGTCAGATGTCGTTACTTTTAAGAAGGCCTTCAGGAAGAGAAGCCTATCCGGGAGATGTGTTTTATCTTCATTCCAGGTTACTTGAGAGATCAGCGCGTTTGAATTCTGAGTATGGAGGAGGATCTCTGACTGCTCTGCCGGTTATTGAAACTCAGGCTGGGGATATTTCGGCTTACATTCCTACTAACGTTATTTCTATTACTGATGGACAGATTTTCTTGGAGACTGATTTATTTTTCCAGGGAATTAGACCGGCTGTAAACGTTGGAACTTCTGTTTCCCGAGTTGGTGGATCAGCGCAGACTAAGGCTATGAAGTCAGTTGCCGGAAGACTTAAGTTGGATTTAGCTCAGTTTAGGGCTTTGGCGGCTTTTGCTCAGTTTTCTTCGGATTTGGATCCTGAGACCCGGAATCAAATTGAGCGAGGAAAGAGAATTACGGAAGCTTTGAAGCAACCACCTTTCTCCCCTGTTCCTTTAGCTGAGCAGGTGGCGACTCTTTGGGCGGTTACTAATGGGCATATGGATGAGATTGATGTTACTAAGATTCAGGAATTTGTGGCGCATTTCTTAGGTCACCTTAAGATGAAATATAGAAAAGTTATGGATGATGTAGCTGATAAAAAGATTATTGAGGATTCTTCGCTTAAGGCTTTGGAAGAGGCAGTTGCGGAGGCTTTGAAGACTTTTAAGCCTGGATCTGATTCTGTTAGGAAAGCGGAGCCTGTAAAAAATGTAGAATCAAAAGTTTCAAATAAAAAGGAAGAAAAAGGCAAAGGAAAGAGGAAATAAATGCCAGTATGTGCTTTAGGAACCCCCTCAGCTGAGAGGCGAATATAATGGACGACCATAATTATGCCTAATACTAAAGAACTTCGTAGACGGATTAAGTCGGTTAAGAATATGTCGCAGATTACTAAGGCGATGCAGATGGTGGCGGCTACTAAGATGAGGCGGGCTCAGAATCAGGCGACTTCAGGGAGGCCTTATACTACTACACTTCATAAAGCGGTTATGGCTTTGCTTCCTAAACTTGGGGAGAAGATTACGCATCCTTTGATTTCTTCTAACGAGTCTTCTGTTTCAGCGGCTTTGGTTATTTCTACAGATAAGGGGCTTTGTGGGAGTTTGAATACTAATCTTTTTAAGGCAGTTACTACTTTTATTAAAGAACCAGATATGTCATTGCGAGGAGAGAATCGACGTGGCAATCCTGATTTAGGTGTAGACCAAAAGGAAAAAGACAGATCATTGGATTCCCGCCTGCGCGGGAATGACAGGGATGGCAAGGTGTTTTATACGATTGGTAAGAAAGGGAGAACTTTCATTGCGAAGATGGGGCAGGAATTGGTGGCGGATTTTGAGAATTCGGATTTGGTTACTTTTAGGACGGCGACTCAGATCGGGAAATTGGTTACGAAATCCTATATCAATGGGGAGACTGGGAGTTTTTCTATTATTTATCCTGATTTTGTGTCGGCTTTAAGGCAGGAGCCTAGAATAATGCCGCTGCTTCCGATTAATTTGGAGCAAATGCAGCAGTTTTATGATATGGCATTGGGGGGTAAGGAGATACGTGATACGGAACAGGAGACAGGTAAGGGAAAAGACAGATCGTTGGATTCCCGCCTGCGCGGGAATGACAGTAAAGAGCAGGAAGAATTTTTATTTGAGCCGAATTTGACGGAGCTTTTGGATTTTGTGGTGACGCATTATGTTTCGGTCAAGATTTATCAGGCTTTGCTTGAGACTAAGGCTTCGGAGCATTCGGCGAGGATGCTGGCGATGCAGACTGCGACTGATAATGCAAAAGAGCTTGTCACAGATCTTACACTTAGCTATAATCAGACACGTCAAGCTGGTATTACTAATGAGTTATTAGAAATTACATCAGCTTTGGCTGCATTGGAGTAGTATAAAAATGAATCAAGGAACAGTTAGTCAAATTATTGGACCGGTTGTGGATGTGCAGTTTGCGGAGGATAAGATTCCGGCGATTTATAGTGCTTTGGAGATTGAGCACAATAAAAAGACTTTGGTTTTAGAGGTTCAGCAGCATTTAGGGGATGGGGTTGTTCGGGGGGTGGCTATGGATACTACTGATGGGCTTAAAAGAGGAACAAAGGTTATTGATACGGGGGCTCCGATTTCTGTTCCTGTTGGGGATGAGGTTTTGGGGAGGCTGTTTAATGTTTTAGGGCAGACTGTTGATCTTAAGGGTGAGGTAAAAACTAAGAAGAGACTACCGATACACCGGGCAGCTCCTTTATTTGAAGAGCAATCGGTTAGCGCTGAGGTTTTTGAGACTGGGATTAAAGTTATCGATCTTTTAGCACCTTTCGTTAAGGGAGGAAAAGTTGGGTTGTTCGGGGGTGCTGGAGTTGGTAAAACTGTTTTAATTCAGGAATTGATTCGAAATATTGCGGCGGAACACGGGGGGTATTCTGTTTTTGCGGGTGTTGGAGAAAGGACTCGAGAAGGTAATGATCTTTATGAGGAAATGAAGAGTTCCGGGGTTATTTCTAAAACGGCGATGGTTTTCGGGCAAATGAATGAGCCACCTGGTGCACGTCAGCGGGTTGCGTTGTCTGCTTTGACGATGGCTGAGGAATTTAGAGACGCGCAAGGTAAGGATGTTTTGCTTTTTATTGATAATATTTTTAGGTTCTCTCAGGCGGGTTCTGAGGTTTCGGCATTACTCGGACGTATTCCTTCAGCTGTGGGGTATCAGCCTACTTTGGCTACTGAGATGGGTGCTTTGCAGGAGAGAATTACTTCAACTAAAAAAGGTTCTATCACTTCGGTTCAGGCGGTTTATGTTCCTGCTGATGATTACACTGATCCGGCTCCGGCTGCGACTTTTGCGCATTTGGATTCAACTATTGCGCTTGAGAGATCGCTAGCTGAACAAGGGCTTTTCCCGTCTGTTGATCCACTCGCCTCTTCTTCCAGGGCGCTTGATCCGCAAATTGTAGGACAGGAGCATTATGATATTGCGGTTGAAGTTCAAAGAGTTTTGCAAAGATATAAGGATTTGCAGGATATTATTGCGATTTTGGGTATTGAGGAATTGTCTGATGCTGATAAATTAACTGTTTCAAGGGCACGTAAAATTCAGAGAGCTTTGACACAGCCGTTTTTTGTTGGGGAAGCTTTTACCGGAAGAAAAGGTATTTATGTTTCGGTTAAGGATACAGTTATATTATTTAAAGAGATTTTGGCTGGGGTGCACGACAGTAAATCTGAACAGGCGTTTTATATGATTGGTGGAGTTGAAGATTTGAAATAGTGATTCTTTGATTAGATAGTTTTTCGAGAGTACTAAAATCCGCATCTTTTATTAAGTTTACTAATAACTTTATCTACAACAAATTCGTCAATCTTTTTCAGCGTTCGGGGGATGAAGGACGAACTATGGGGAATCCGCCTTCTGGTTTTGTGAAGGGTTCAAGTGATTGCCTTTTTAATCCTTCAGGAGATGAGGACCGGGAGTCAGGCCTGGATAATGCTCGCTCTGGATCCAGGAATATAGCTTGTGCCAATTTTCTAGCTGAATTTAAATCGTCGCATGTAGCGATCAATAAAGCGATGCCTCCTACCAGGGCCACAATACTGTTTCTTAGATCAGGATTCATGCTTCGATTTTGCACTTCTTGAGGCTGGTATGCAAGGGGTTAGGAGGTTTTACAAACTCTTCGTATAGGAGAAGAGCGTAAATGCTCACTTTAAAATCGGTACAGAGAGATTCTATTTGGTCTTCGGCGGCCTTTAGATGAACCGAGTGGTGATTTTAAGAGGGAAATTATATATAATTCCCACATGTCTAATTTAAGTTTAAAAATTGTTACTCCGGAGAAGGAGGTTTTGAATGAGGAGGCGGATCAGGTTAATGTCTCTACTACGCGAGGTGAGCTGGGGATTTTGCCAAATCATGCGGCTTTGATGGCGAAACTTGTACCTGGTGAATTGAAGATAAGAAAGGGATCGAAGATTTCTCATTTTGCTATTGGTGAGGGGTTTTTGCAGATTGAGGAAAACGTCTTAACTATCATGACTGATTTGGCTCAGAATGAAGAAGATATAGACGAAAAGGCTGTTGAGGCTGCTAAGAAGCGGGCCGAGGAGACTTTATCGCAAAAATTAGGTGATGAGGAATATGCTGAAACCATGGCTGCACTAGAGAAATCATTGGCTCAACTTAAAGTAAAACGCCGTAGGCGCACCCTCTGATTCTTGACAACCCATCTGTTACTGTGTTCATAATTATTAATGAACCAAAAAGGAGGTATTGCCCTTATTCTGCTGATGGTTATTATTCTAGTCGGAGTTACTGTTGGAGTTTATTTCACTTCGGTGAACACTAGCTTTTTCTCTTCTGCAGATAATACGCAAGTTACAGTTCCAAGTATTTCCCAATCTTTAAAGCCGAAAGCTACACCTTTAAAAACTGCTTCACCGAGTTCTGAATATCAGAATCCATTTGATGAGGACTCGCAATACCAAAATCCTTTTGATCAAAGTTATGAGAATCCTTTTAACAGCTTATGACTTATATAAAAACTAGTTTACTGGTAAGAAATATCTATATACTCTTTTTAGCCAGTATTTTTTTGGCATTTGGATTTTCAGTTACCTTTGCGCAGGAGGCGACGGGATCGGCTATATCTAACTACAAGATAACCTTTCCAATCTCAACACTTGGCAATTGTGAAGATCTTGCGAGTTGTAAGGAGTATTGTGAAGACTCAGCTCACAAGGAGGCTTGTGAGAATTTTGCTAAAACTAAGGGTTTTTACAAAGCACCCGAGGGACAAGGAAATGCCAGAAGTAAACTACTACTAAACAAAGCTAAAGATGAATTAGGTTGTGAGAGCGAGAAAGCTTGTAAAGAGTTGTGCAGGGATGAGGCAAATAAGGAAAAATGTGCTTTATTTGCTAGAAAGTATAAATTAGAAGGTCCTAAGAAAGTAGCTAATACAGCGGTGTTGGATAAAGCTAAAGAGGCTCTTGGTTGTACTAGTGAAGATACATGCAAAGAGGTTTGTAGAGATGAGGCAAATCGGGAGAAATGTTCATACTTTGCAAAGCAAGTTGGGTTGCCGGGGGGACTAATAAAAATTGCTTCAATGAGCGGGAAGAATCAACAGGGTCTGGAGCAAGTTAAAAAGATGATGGAGAGATGTAAAGAAAATCCGGAGTATTGCCAGAAGAATATAGCGACTATTGAGGCAGAACTTTCTAAAAAGAGCAATGAATTTTGCAAAAACAATCCTTCCAAATGCAAGGAGATTGAAAAGGAAATGAAGAAAACTTCTAGTGAGGTGAAGGTAATCAAAGATAAGTTAAAACCGTGGCCTGCTTCCGGGAGTGCCGATAAGGTTTTGGAAGCAAAAGTCCAGGGGGTTTCAACCTCCCCCTCACTTCTAGATAGGGTTTTGCAATTCTTTTTTAAATAGTTATTGCAAACCGTTGACAGATATAAGACAGTTGTGCCCATAATATTTAGATGCAGCAAAAAGGAAGTCTCTCGATTGTTTATTTGGTTGTAATAATTTTTGGATTGGGAGTCGGGGTTTTTTTCATCGAGGATGGGACCGGATTTTTATCTAAAGCTTTAGAGTCAATAGGACCTTCAAAGAGTGCTACGATAAAAATCCCTTTCGGTTCGCCTAAGCCCTCATTCATAGCTACCAGTTCTGCAAAACCTGCAACAAGTTCAGCGAAACCATCTGCAATCGCAACAAGTTCAGCCAACCCTGCAACGAGTTCTGCAAAACCAAAAGCCTCGGGATCAATCAAGCCCCTCGCCACTCCGGTAGGTACTATCAATCTCCCCCAGTAGTCCGTTAAATATGTATAATTTAAACAATGGTTAAAGTTGCGGTTGTGACGGTTAATTTTAATGGAAAAGCTGACTCCCTTGAGCTTTTGGATGATCTTCAAAAACTAAAAACTGCGGATTTAAAAGTGCAGATAATCGCTGTTGACAACGCTTCTTCTGATGGTTTTGTTGAGCAGGCAGCAAATAAGTATCCTAAGATTGATATTTTACAAACCGGGGTTAACAAAGGATTTTCGGGAGGATACAATCGCGGGATGGAGCATGCTCTAGTTTGGGGAGCGGATTATATACTCATAATTAATAATGATGCTCTAGCTCCAGATAAGAAACTTTTGACTTCCCTGCTCCAAACATTTGAGAAGAACCCAACAGCCGGGATTGTTTCTCCGAAAATTTATTTTGCACCAGGATATGAGTTTCATAAGGATAGGTATAAAAAGGAGGATCAGGGTAAGGTTGTTTGGTTTGCTGGGGGGAAATTTGATTGGGATAACGTGATGGCGCATCATCGTGGGATAGATGAAGTGGACGCTGGTGAATATGGTGAAGTTCTGGAGATGGATTTTGCTACTGGGTGTTGCTTCATGATTAAACGGGAGGTTTTGGAGAAAGTCGGGATGTTTGATGATGGTTATTTTGCTTACTTTGAGGACGGGGATTTTTCTAGGCGAGTAATAGATGCTGGATTTAAGATTTTTTATAATGGAGAGACTTCAATTTATCATAAGGTTTCGCAAAGTACCGGGGTTGGGTCGGTGTTGTCCGATTATTATCTAACTCGTAACAGGTTAATGTTCGGATTCAAGTATGCTTCTTTTAGAACTAAGTTTGCTCTTTGGAGGCAGGCGACGTATCAGGCGGTTTTTGGGAGGAAGGCACAGAAAGAGGCAATTGAGGATTACTTCTCAAAGAAAACGGGGGCTAAAGAACCTCAGAAATTCAAAGATGATGCTAAATACCAAGTTGATTTGTCAATAATTTCGGTTAACTTTAATACTCCGGAGTTGATTGAGGCGTTGCTTGGTAGTATCAGGAGATACGAGATACGAGATACGAGATACGAGATAATTATTTTAGACAATGGATCAGAGAGAGGTTGTGAAGATGTGGTAAAGAAATATCCGGGGGTTAGATTTATTCAAAACCCAATTAATGCTGGTTTTACAGGTGGGAATAATAAATTATTTAAGTTTTCGCGGGGTAAGTATATTTTAATGTTGAATTCGGACATTGAGGTGCTTGAGAATAGTCTGGATGAAATTTATAAACAAGCTTCGAATTATCAACAAAAGGCTGTCGTTTCGGGATCTTTAATTTTTCCTGATGGAACTCAGCAGGATAGCGCTTTTTACCTACCGACAATTTCGGGAGCGATAAAAGAGTATCTTCTTGCGATGAAGGGATCTTTTTTTATGTATGCCCCATCTCAAATAAAGAATACTAAAGTTGAGGCTGCGGCAATGGCTTGTTTTTTGATTCCGAGGAAGATTTTGGAGGCTGTGGGGTATTTGGATGAGCGTTTATTTACTTATTTTGAGGATGTGGATTTTTGCAGGCGTTGTAAGAGATTAGGGATTCCAGTTTACTACACTCCTTCTGCACGGTTTATTCATCAACACGGAGCAACAGGTAAGACTTTAAAGAAAGGAAGGTCTTATGAACTTTTGCAGAATGCAGCGAAGATTTATTATGGAGAATGGTATTACCGGGCTTTATCCTTAACCTTGAGGATTTTGCAGAAAATAAGTTGGGTTAAGACGCCTGTTGCGAGATAGATTACTTCCAAAAAGCTAGCTTTCTCCAGAGTGTTTCTGATGGTACTTCTTTATATCTTTCCAAATTTCCAGGGGATTCACGAATTGTTCGTAATTCTACTACTTGCTCTCCTTCTTGGTAATTCACAGGTTTATCTAAATCAATAAGTAAATAGCCCCGACCTTCTTTACTTGAATCAAACCCTGCAACTGTACCTGTAAAATTATCTCTACTTGCAATCGGATTCGAAGGTATTGGGGATCTTCTACCCTCAGTATTTCTTCCAATTGCATCATCTGGATTTCTGCCTAAAATAGAATGAGCTACGCGAAGTCTGACTCTATCACCTGATTCATATCCCCCAGTTTCTTACCATATCGGACATAATTCTTGGTTCTTAGTGGCATTATAGCTTTTGAATTGGTAAAATAGCTAGGTCGAAATAGAGTGGTCAATTATAGAGGTTCCAAGACCTTAGTGATTTACAGTATACTAGTATTGCTAATATTTTTATGTATATTAAGTATACGAAGGAAAAATTAGAAGCTGCGGCTGTTAGATCAACTTCGGTTCAGGATGTGGCCAGGATATTGATAGGTAAACCGGTTGGAGGCAATCAGCACCAGCATTTTAAACGGATGCTATTCAAATATGGTATTGATACAAGCCATTTCTTAGGAAGAAGACATAATTTAGGGATTCCTTCGAATAAGAAGAAGTCTCCTAAGGAGATTTTTATTGTTGGACAAAGACAGAAATCTCATCTTTTAAGAAGAGCTTTGATTGAGTCTGGTGTAGAATATAGATGTGTGGTTTGTTCTATAAATGAATGGTTAAGTAGGGTGATAAATTTAGAGATTGATCATATTGACGGGAATAGCGCGAATAATACTTTAGAGAATCTAAGGTTTTTATGTCCGAATTGTCATGGTCAAACAGATACGTTTGGATATAAAGGTATTAAATATCCGTAGGTGGCAGAACGGTTGATGCAACAGACTGTAAATCTGTGCCAAGTAGGTTCGACTCCTACCCTACGGAC
>CAYNRM010000029.1:0-12483 GCA_964399555.1 uncultured Gammaproteobacteria bacterium
AAATCTTTGTGAGCTAAATGCGGCAAGATATTAACTGCTTCAAATACTGCATGTTCATAATTTTTCTTAACTTCATTAACTTTTTTGATAATTTCAGGCCAAAATACTTCAGATTGAGAAATTAGATTTTGAAGGTGTACTTCTTTTGTAGTTTCTTTCCAGTATTTCGTTTCATCCTTACTAGAAAAAACCTTAACCCACTCATCAAGTTCAGGATTTTTAGCAAATTCCTTTCTAAAAGAATCAATTTCTACATATTTGATAGGTAATTTAGAATCTTTTATAAACTTTTTTACTAAATATGATTTCCCAGTAGCAGGTGTTCCTCCGATAAATGCGTACATGGCTGAAGTATATCAAAAAAGAATAGTTCGAAATTGTATTTATCAATTTAAATGAGGCTAATTGAGTATAAAGTGAGAAATCTTGCCTGATTGCTTGGTAAAAGGTAGGCAGAGTCTGCATAGTTCTATAGAGGTTCTTGCGGCTTCGCCCAAAGCTCAGCGATTCACCCATAAAAGTTAAGATTTGAGTAATTGGATTAGTGCCTCATCTAAGGCTTGAGCGGACTAATTATGAGGGAGAATGGATTTTTGCTCGACTACTCTTTTCTCAAGAGTATTAAATTCTTCTCTTGTGGGAGCGTCATCTTCTAAGTAGGCTAGCTGTTTGCCCAGTTTATTAATTCTGGCAGTAAGATTATCTTCCAAACTATCAAACCTCTCTCCCACACTCTCAAATTTTCTATCAATCTGGTCAAACTTCTTTAGCATCTCCTGCCTGAAAGAGCTTTGACCGTTGATAATTATTTGGAGCATTTTTTGAGTATCATCTGTGTCGGCCATGATAACCATAATAATTTCATTTTAAGAAAATTACAAGCTCGGTTATAAGCAGAGCTTGAAACCTTCGGTTATAATACTTTCATGTCGGCAATTCGTTTTGGAGCTAAACTGTTTAAAATCAGCGATTGGACTATTCTTCATCTTCCTGAAGATGCCAGTGTGAAACTTCCTTCTCGCGGCATGACAATGGTTGCCGGGACTATTAATGGCGTTCCTTTTAAAGCCTTACTCGAGCCAGATGGGAGATATGGACCTGGGTTAAAACCGAGCCATTGGTTTGCTCCCGACAAAAAGTTACTTGATGATGCTCGCGCCACAGCAGGTGATATTGTAAAACTAGATATTGAACCGACAAAGGAATGGGTCGAGCCGGAAGTTCCTGAAGATTTAATGAAAGCATTGTCTTCTTCTCCAAAAGCTCAAGATTTATGGAATGAGATAACCCCGCTTGCGCGCTGGGATTGGATTCGGTGGATACGGGCTGTTAAAACCGCGGAGACTCGCGGGAAGCATATAGAAGTTGCACTCGATAAACTCAGTAAAGGAATGAGAAGACCTTGTTGTTTTAACCGTAATCTCTGTTCTGAACCGGCTGTATCTAAAAATTGGGTACTCCTCGAGTCGCCCGACGATCTTGTCTGAATATTGCTATAATAAAGATAATGACAAGCACTAAAAAAGCATATCTAGCTGGAGGATGTTTTTGGGGGCTAGAAGAATTATTTAGAAGTCAAAAGGGCGTTGTATCGACAGAAGCTGGTTATACAGGTGGAAGTAATAGTAATCCAACTTATGGAAATCATCCGGGACATGCTGAAGTTTTAGAAATTGAATATAATCCTGAGGAAATTTTATTTAAAGAACTACTAGATTTCTTCTTTAGAATTCACAACCCCACCACCATGAATCAACAAGGCAATGATATGGGAACGGCTTATAGGTCCGCTATCTTTTACCAAAATGATGAAGAAAGAGAAGAATCTGAGGATTTTATAAGAATTGTTGATGAATCTGGAAGATGGGACTCTCCGGTTGTTACAACTCTTGAAAAGTTTGATAAATTTTATCAGGCTGAAAAAGAGCATCAAGATTATTTGCAGAAATATCCAAATGGATATACTTGCCACTACATCCATTTTGAGAGCTATCTCCCAGCAAAATGAAGCACCGCGGACTTACACCCAATGAGAGAAATTGCTTTAGTTGAGAAAGTTCAAATTAAGCTGCCTTGAGAGCCTGGTATGTAGTATCCAAAAAGGTGAGGTTATTTCCTAAGTTTCCCAAAAGCTTGCGGGTCATTGGATGTTCAGGGTGAGTTGGGTCCATTCCATATTTTGCTAGATATAGTGTACCGAAAACTATTGCTGCTTTTGCCAGTTTATATCTATGTTCCGGAGTATCCTGGGTGTCCTCGGGAGGCGCTTCCAATATTCCTTTTATAAATGTCTGCTGCATATCCTTATTGGCCCATGACCTTCCGTAAAAATTGCCCAGGTCAGTTATTTGAGCTAAAAATTTATTTGTTGTGTAACCGGAGTGTTCCAGATCGAGCAACAGAGTTCGTCCTTCACTGCCGGCTGTAGGTTCCTCAAAAAACATATTATTCGGCGCAGCATCGTTGTGAACAAAAAATCTTTTGTCGGGGGTATCGTGTAAGGGAATTTCTTCCTGAAGTGCAGACAGCGTAGTGTCCGCTACCTGTTTAAGCGATTGCGGATTAACAACCTGAGACAATGTCCCTGAATGTTTGGGATCAAAAATAGTATCCGAATCACCCCAGACTGCTTGAAATGTTTCAAGTGATTTGTTTCTCCAATCCCCGTCATTGACTCCCTGTGCGGTAATATGAGGTGGTATTTCTTTTCCGCTTGCCGCCATTAAAGATAAAGCTGCCATTATTCCGTACTTAGAATCGGCGCTTTCAACAAGCTCTGCCGATATAAATGTTCCGTTCTCGGCGTTAAGCTGCTCCAACTCAAGAATACCTTTTCCGTTTGCTGTTTCTTTATAATTGGTGAGAACTTTAACGGATGGAATTCCAAGTTCACCGGCGAGTGTAGTGCCGCTCGATTCTTTTGCTATCTGGTCCTTTGACCTTTTTGCCTCTTCAGGATTTGGATTGTCACTAGACATTTTAAAAAACCCGGGACGTTTCTCTGTCGATGAGGTAAAGCCTGTTAAAAAACGACTCTCCCGATTAAAATTGCCAACGACCACATCACCGGCTTTCCTACCTAATGCACCTGCGACTTCTGTTTTTAACTCATGTATTCTGGCCGCTTCCCGCGGTGAGCCACGCTCAGCATTTTGATCCATATTATTGATTAAGCTTAATCCACTGCTGGTAAAGTTGCTGTTCCTTTTTACTTCCTTCCTCCGGGGGAAGTATGCCCTTTTCCGTATAGGCTTTTTTTATCATTTCGCGGAATTTTTTTAGCACCTGATAGTCTGACATAGCATATTTACTATACGGTAGCCCTTAACCTTAGTCAAACATAATTCTTGCCCCTCGATCTTCTCGGTACTTAGACCGTTATGTCTTTTTTATTTACTTTTGGTGTATTGTTGAGATAGGATAAAGTTAATGGATTTTCTATATGGGCTTTTGAATGGGATCACGGCTTGGCCGCTTTTGATATTGCATGTTTTTGGTGTGTTTAATCAGTATCCTGTTTATGATGTCGCTCGGGATGTTGGGTGGTATCAGTTTGGTTTTTTGATTGGAGCTGGATCTCCGGTATTGGGTTTTCTGAGGCGAAGATAGAGGGTTTATCCTGTTCAGTTGCGGGAATTTAACTTCTTCTGAGGTTGTTTGTTTTTTATATATCTGGTAATAATACTTAATGTCTTCAAAAGGTTTCCGATCTTTTTTTTCTCATATTAACCAAATCAGGAAAGCTTTTTTATTACTATTTGTTCTACTAGCAGTTGGAACATATTTTTATTCTCATGTTGAAGGTTGGAGTTTTATAGATTCGCTTTATTTTAGCGTAGCTACCATTACTACTGTGGGGTATGGAGATTTGCATCCGACTAAAGATATCACCAAGATTTTTACAATGATTTATATACTCGTTGGGTTTGGGGTGGTGCTTTATATTTTGACGAGTATTGTGACGCATTTTATGGAAAAGAAAGTTGAGGAAATCGAGAGGCTTGATAAGAAAATGATTGATCTGGAGAAAGATAGCAGGTAGATTGAGCATTGGCGAGACTTTGGCAAGATTTACCGGTGATGAAATACTTAAAAGCTCAGGTTTAATCACTTTAGTATGATCAATTTATGATTAAGACGATATTTTTTGATTATGCTGGGGTTTTGACAGCGACCCGGGATAAGACTCAGTTTGCGAAGGAGAACCAGGCCCGTTTTGGGATTACTACTCATGCGCTGTTAGATATTTTATATAAAAATTGGGATAAGGCGGCTATTAATGAAATTTCTGAGACTGAGTATTGGGAATGGATTGGAGGAGAACTCAAGACTAATCCAAAAGAGATAAGAGAGCTTGTTTATGCAGCTTTTCCAATTGACGTAAGAATGCTTGAGATAATTGATCAGATTAAGGACAGATATACTTTAGTTATGGTTTCTAATCAGCTTGAAGATTGGCTGGAGAAGGTTATTGATGATAATAATCTTAGAAAAAGGTTTGATCACTTTGTTAATTCATACCAGGTTGGCATAAGTAAACCTGATAAAAGGATCTATCTGGCAGCGCTTGAAAAATCTAATGGTAAGCCTGAGGAGACACTTTATATTGACGACCTGCCTGCTAATATTTCTTCAGCTAAGGAACTTGGTATTAAGACAATAGAATTTAAAAGTTTCGAACAGTTTATTGAAGAGTTTAACGCTTACTCTGGAAATATCTGAAGATGTCTGCTGATAGTTGGGCTATTCGTTCTTCGGCACCTTTTGGGGAACTGCTCTCGGACATAGCGACGATTAGGTAGTCGCCTTTTTCTGAATATATTATTCCGGCATCGTGAGTGAACCAGCCTAGTTCGCCGGTTTTATGAGCGATGACAGTATTTGGAGGTAAGTTTTTGGGGAGTTTGTTGTTGAGTTGTTGTTTTTTTAGAAGTTCTATCATTTTGGTAGTTGAGTCGGGATTTCCTAATTCCCCTTTGTATAATTTTTCGTAGAATATCGCTATGTCAGAAGGGGTGGTGGTGGGGGTGGCTCCGTCTGTTCCGACTTTGGAATTATTAAAATTGTTGGATTCTAGCCAGAGCGCTACTTGGGAGAGTTTTAGTTTTTCGGTTAAAAGAAGGGCAGCATAGTTGTGGGATATGGTGATCATCTGATGCAATGCTTCGTTGACGGTTAATGTGAGCGTGCCCTGGGTTTGTTCGGCATCTGCGGGGGCAATGCCAAATTTTCTATTTAGAACGGCGATTCCCTGGGAAAGTTTTTCATCTTCTGCTAGTTCTCCGGTTTCAATTATTTTAAAGGTAGTTCCCATTGTCCATAACTTGTAGAGACTGCCAGCTCCGAAGGTTTTGCTCTCGTTTAGTGAATAAGACTCCCCTGTTTTGAGATTTTTAACTACAACTCCATACGATCCGGCTGTTCCTTCAAGAGATTTATCGATAGTATCCTGTAGGGTTCTGTAACTTTTGGGCGAGGGTGAAGGTGTTGGAGTTGGGGAACTAGTTGATGCCGTTGTTGCAACACCGGCTACTATTTTCTCTTCTTTTACAATATCACTATTTTTGCTTTGGAAGAACCAGAATAAGCCGATCATTATAAATACACCAAGCCAAAAGTTTTTGCCTCTTTTACTTTTATGTCTTCTTAGTTTGCGAGTTGATTGGTAGTTGCCGTTTCGGCTGTAATCCATTACTTATATTCTAAAGCATTTGCTTTTCAAAATTGGAGGTAATGATGTCTCCCCATTTTAGTTTTTTGGCCCTCTTATAATTCTCGCGATCCTTTTTAAAGACTCTTTCTATTTTTATGCCTAAGCCAGTCAGGACTTTCAACTCAACAAACGGTTTTAAAGGTTTTGGATTATCTATTAGTCTGACGTGGGGTGTAATCTCAGTATCGAGATTCGAATATGCAAGGTAATAAAACTTTGATTCCTCCCAATCGGAAGGGGGTAATATTTTAGATTTATCCTGATTGTCATTTTTTCTTTGTAGATGTCTGACCCTTTTTTGGAACTCCGGACGTTTAATTCTTTCGACAAAATTTATTTCTAAAGAGTCAACGAATGTATTGTCCAAGTAAGGGGCGATTAATCTATAGGGTTGCGAATTCATCAGAGTTGATGAATGTTTAATGGCTTCGTATCCGTAGGGAGTTCCCGGTTCAGTTATTATTAATATTCCGTTGCAATGGGATTGGGCTAGCTCGATAATTCTTTTACCTGTCATTTCATCAACTTCGTTTAAGACATTTGCGATAATTACTAAATCAAATTTACCAGAGACGTCAGATGGATTTTGCAGATCTGCTTCCTGCCAATCTATTTTTATTTCCGGGATTTGACTAAGAATTGTTTTTCCAAGACCAGAAAAATATCTGTCTTTTTCTATAGCAATGCCAGTTTTTATCGACGGAAAAATTTCTACTGCTGCCCAGATTGCAGTGCCGGGACCACTACCAATATCTAATATACTTTCAGGTTTCCAATTGGGGTTTAGTTCTTTAATTGAAGAGATCGCGCCATAAATTTGGGAGTATGTTGAAGGAGCTCTGACTGCCAGGTAACCTAGCGCATCATTTTGGTCATTAATATAACTCTGCTTTTTCTCGGGTCTCTCTAACCTATATTTATGGCTTAAAGTAACTGCACTTTGTAGCCAGTTATTTGAAATATCTTTACTAAGAATTTCTGAGATTTTGTTGTCTATTTTTGGGGGTAGTGTAATCATCAACTGCTAAAGGCAAGTATATCAAATTAAGGCTGTGATTGAGTATGATGGGGTTTTCTGTTAAGATGATCTTATTCCAAAGGTAATTTAGCGCTACTCAACTAAATGAACTTTCAAAAAATTATTTTTCTTTGTTTAGATCATTTATTTCCAAGTTTTCTACTTTTAAATATTTCGAAATATTCACAGACGCTTAGGAGTTAAGGACTGAAAATATGCATATAACTTATATCTCATCTTATGTTCCGCGAAAATGCGGAATTGCAACCTACACCCGGGATTTGGCTGAAGAGTCGGAAAAGTCAGGTAACGAAATTTCGGTAGTGGCGATGGAAAATTTGGTAATTCCAAATACCTACTCAAAACCTGTTGCACGCACCATAAGCCAGCATAATAAAAGTGATTACACCCGCGCTGCGGCAAGTATAAATAAAAGTTCTACAGAAATTGTACATTTACAACATGAATTTGGGCTCTTTGGAGGCGAGGGTGGGAACTATATTTTACTCTTAGCTAAAAAATTAATAAAACCACTAACGGTAACATTTCATACAGTATTGTTAACACCGTCTGAGACTCAGAAAAAAATAATCCAAGAATTAAGTCGACTATCGAGAAGAATAATTGTAATGGATGAAATTGGTAAGGAGAGGCTTGTAAGTGTCTATGGATTGAATTTAGAGGATATTACGGTGATTGTGCATGGGGCTCCCATTATTGATAAGGCAGATGCACAGGGATCAAAGAAATCGATCGGTTATCCTGACAAATTTATATTGCTTGCGAATAATTTGTTAAGCCGCAATAAAGGAATTGAGTATGGGATTGAAGCGGTTTCGAAAGCAGTTAATAAAATTCCAAATCTTTTATTTTTAGTAGTTGGAGAAACTCACCCTTTGGTTAAAACTGAGGAAGGAGAATCTTATCGGGAAGAATTAGCAGAGCAAGTGAAAAATTTGGGTATTGAGGAAAACGTAGTTTTTAGAAATGAGTATGTTTCTAAGGAAGAACTTAAAACAATTCTGTCAGCTGCCGATATTTATATCACCCCTTATTTAGATCCACAGCAGATTACTTCAGGGACTTTGTCTTATGCAATCGGTGCAGGCAAGGCCTGTATTGCGACTGAGTATATTTACGCTAAGCAAATTCTCAAAAACAGTAAGGGTGTTTTAGTGCCGTTTCGCGATAGCGATTCTATAGCAGCGGCACTGATTGAACTTTTTGAAAATCCTCAGAAAAAATTGGCGATTGAGACGAGGGTGGGTTTGTTGAGCCAGGAAATGAGTTGGTTTAAAGTTGCAGAAAAACATCACGAGGTCTATAAAAAAATAGCACTTGCAGAAAACGATGTTCACATAAGGACAGCAGACTTTATAGATTCTCCAGCTGATATTGATTATTTAGTTCATTTAACAAACAAAATTGGAGTCGTCCAACATGCAAATAAATTATTTCCTGATCTAAGACACGGGTATAGTACTTGTGATAATGCGCGGGCTTTAATCGTGGCGTCACATATGTATAAAAAATATGGAAACGGAGAATTTGCCAATTTAATAAAAGTTTATGCAGATTTTCTAAAATTGGCTCAGGAACAGGATGGGAAATTCCACACTTTTTTAAATGCTAAAAAGAAATGGGATGATCAGGCAGGTGTGACTGATGGATATGCCAGAGCGGTCTGGGGATTAGGATTTCATCTTTATAAAAATCCTGAGCATTCATCTTTCAAAGAGGTGCGAAATTTGTTTGAAAAAGCTATGGAACAAATGCCAAACATAATCGATTTGCGAACCGCGGCCTACTCAATTCTCGGGCTTTATTATTATATTAAGGCAGTTAAGAATGAAAAAATTGCAGTAAGGCTTGCAACAAAGCATTTAAAGAAATTGGCTGGGTTCTTGAAAAAAGCATATGATGAAAATAAACAACAAGATTGGAATTGGTTTGAAGAGGTTGTAACTTATGATAATTTTAGACTTCCCCAATCTTTATTTGCAGTTTACTTAATTACAAAACAAGAAATTTTTAAAGAAACTGCGAAAGACAGTTTAAAGTTTATTACCGCTTGTAATTATGATGAAGAAAATGATTACTATGATTTTATTGGTCAGGATGGATGGCATAGTAAAACAGGGAAGAAGGCAGAATATGATCAACAGCCTTTAGAGGCTGCGGGAGTGGTTGATGCTAATATTTTTGCAAATCAGGCACTGAAGGAATCAAAGTATGTTGAGGAAGCAAACCGGGCTTTTGAATGGTTTTTTGGCAATAATAGAAACCATAGATCAGTTTATGATTCAACCTCAAAAGGGGTTGCTGATGGATTAACTTTAAGGGGAGTTAATGCAAACCAGGGAGCTGAATCTATAATTTGTTTTCTAATTTCATCTTTAGCTTTAAGTGAGAGTAATGAAGCCTTGATTTTTAAATCTAAGAAGCCTAATGTAGTTACTGCTGAGATTAAATATAGTACTCCAGCTGCGCATACTATTAAATGAAGATTAAAGAGATAAAAGATATTTTTCCCAATATAAAAGTGGCCCGCTATAATTTAGCGGTTTGGCAGAAATCTGAAGATAGTGCTTTATGCTTTATGGGAAGAGAAGTGGCTGAGGCCGGTGAGGAGGGTGAGCCAGATACAGGTATTTTAAAACTTTTTGAAGTAGCTCAGGATGACTCCATCGCTCATGAAAGAGTAATTTGGAAGCCAATTTACAATGGAATTAATCTGGAAGACCCACGGGTGTTGCAATTAGAAAACGAGAATCTAATCATTGGGCTGACTGCAGTTCTCAGAGATAGAGCGGGAGTACCTATTCCCTTTCCGGCAATTGTAAAAATTGATTCTGCAAGCTCCTGGAAACAGGAACTTCCTCCTTTTCTGGTTATCGGTACTTTTGGACCTGGTAAAAATTTGACACCTGTTGACAACACTACTTATTTATTTAGACCCGACGCTGACAGTTATAAACACAAAATATTAGCATTTTCATTAGTCTCGCAAGTCCCTGAGAAGTTAGACGATATTATCTTTCCGACCGATTTACCATGGGCGCTTTGGAGAATCGGGACCACTATGCCCCCGATTTGGATTACTCCAACTGAGGCATTATTTATAATCCATGGAATTTCTATTCAGAATATAGAAGGGAAAGATAAATACGTTTACAGCATTGGCCGGGCAAAATTAACGCGGGTAAACAATGAATTCACGGTAACAGTAGCGAGGGACCCGATACTAACTCCTGATAATTTTTTGGACGAAGAGGGAAAACCATTAGTGGAAGAACTGCACCCAAATCTTCGCAGAGTCATTTATTCTTGCGGTGGGATTATTAAAAAACATGAAAAAGATATATTATCTCTTTATGTTAATGTCGGAGACCGGGCTACTTTTGAGGTCGAGTTTTCTTTGAGTGAATTAAAAGAAGGATTGTTTTAATTAATTTTTTAACTTAGAGTGAATTATTGGGGCAACTTTCTCGCCTAATAACCTAATTGCGTTAAGAACTTTTTCGTGGGGCATTGAACCGACGTCAATTTGAATCAAGAACCTGTTCTGTTTAAAAAGATCGTACTGTTTAAGAATTTTCTCAGCTACTTCTTCGGGATTTCCTAACATCAAAGAGCCTGCTGGTCCTATCGAACTCATGAAGCCTTCGCGGGTTATTGGGGGCCAGTTTCTTTCTTTGCCAATTTGGTTCATGACTGTTTCATAATAAGACCAATAATCATCAGTAGCTTTTTTAGAATTCTCCGCTATAAATCCCTGAGAGTTTATTGAGACCAGAAGGTTTTTTGGGTTATGTCCGTATTTTAAATATGCTTCACGATATAAATTAATTAAGGGAGCAAATCTTTCCGGAGGACCACCTATTATTGCTAGTGCAAGAGGTAATCCTAAAGATGCTGCCCGAACGACCGAAGGAGGATTCCCGCCTACTGCAACCCATATTGGTAAAGGGTCCTGCGTAGACCGGGGGTAGACGCCCCGACCGTTAATTGTTTGGGTATAGATTCCTGACCAGGTGACTTTTTCTGAATCACGGATTTTAATGAGCATATTTAACTTTTCTTCGAAAAGTTCGTCGTAGTCAGTTAAGCTGTAGCCAAAGAGCGGGAAGGATTCGATAAAAGAACCCCGGCCGACCATGATTTCAGCACGTCCACCAGATATTAAATCGAGCTGCGCGAAATCCTGATAAACTCTAACCGGGTCATCTGAACTTAAGACATTCACGGCACTGGTTAGGCGGATGTTTTTAGTGAGAGCGGCGATTGCGGCAAGAGGAATCACAGGAGAAGAAATAAGAAAATCTTCACGATGGTGTTCGCCTATTCCAAAAACATCCAGACCAACTTCATCAGCAACGACGGCTTCTTCGATCAGATTTTTCATTCTCTTTTCCGGGGTGATCGTTTTTCCGGTGATCGGATCGGGAATTAAATCTCCAAATGTGTAAACACCAAGCTGCATGGGACTTAGTATATCAGAACTTTAATTTTTTAATGGTAATTTGAAGTAGAAGGTTGAGCCTTTAGATTTTTGGCTTTTTAGCCAGATTTTTCCTGAATGTTGTTTGACTATTTCGGCTGATATATATAGTCCTAATCCTAACCCAGCGGAATTCACAGAGAGGTCCTGCTCAGTCTGAAAGAATCTACTGAAGATTTCCTGGTGATATTTTGGATCAATGCCTACCCCAAAATCTTTAACAGAGAAAATTACTGAATTAGATTCTTTCTTGGCAGTCACTATTACTTTATCTGCTTTTGGTGAGAACTTTATAGCATTGGATATTAAATTAATAAGAACTTGGGAGATTCTGAAGCGGTCAGCATTTAAAACTATGTCATTTGGACTTTTGTAGATAACTTTATGCGTGTTAATTGTTATTTTATAGTCCCTGGAGATATCTTTTAATAAATCTGATACTTTAAATACTTCTTTAGATAGTTGCATTTTGCCAGATTCAATCCTTGAGACATCCAGTAATTCATAAATTAGACTGGTGACGCGGTTTATTTGATCTTCCATCCTGGAAACGTAAATGCCTATTCCAATTGATTTTCTATCGGGTTTTTCCTGGTTATTTTTACCTACCCGACTACTTATAAGTTGAGCATAGGCTTTAAGAGTGGTAATAGGCGTTTTGAGTTCATGGCTGGCCGCAGAAATGAACTCGTCTTTTAAAGATTGAAAGCGTCTTCTTTCGGCCATGACTGCTGTTAGTATAGTGAAGGTTATGGCAATTGTTGCCAGAAAACCTTGTAAATACAGCAAACTTTCAGGATATCTTTCTCTTATAAAAGGACCAGTTCCGGTTACTGTACTCCAAATTGCGATTGTCGATACTAAAAAAATTGCAAGGAAAGATATTTTAGGATTTAATCGTATGCTAAACCAGATTAAGACAGGATAGATTGTTTGGGTGATTGGAAATTTTGTGGAATCGATACCGAATAAACCCTGGAATATAATTAGACAATTTATCACCAGTATTGAAAGTAAGATAACTACTTCATAGATAGTATTCTCTTTGACTTTTTTTAATGAGAGAGATTCGGACTTAGACCAAACAAGTATAAGCGGCGCCACTATAAGTATCCCCAGTAAATCCCCCACCCACCAGGTAAACCAAAATTGCTCAAAAATTTGCCAACTAATAGATCCGCTAAAAAATAGACTTAATGATCCGAAAGTAGCGGCAATAACGGGAATGAGTATTGAGATATAGATTAACGA
>CAYNRM010000030.1:0-12457 GCA_964399555.1 uncultured Gammaproteobacteria bacterium
TACTTTACCTCACCCAAAAGGCAAGGGTTCTTATTCCTCAAGTCGAAAAAACGCTCAGAGAAGCATTGTTTTTACTCCTTACCGGAATTACAAAAGAGGATTTAGATGCATACAGACGGGTGCTTGAAGCAATTGTTATAAATGAAACAAAATAACGAATTTCTTTTTAGTTACCGAATTTTACTCCATGTTGTGCCGCTACTTATACTTTTGAAAATACTGTTTTTCTCGGTCAGTATATAAACAATCTCCGGATTCTGTTTGCTAAATGATATAAAAAGAGGTGTATCCTCGTTGAAACGTTCATTAATAGCTTCCCAGTTTAAACCACCATCACTACTTCTCGCCATTCCATATTTCTCTGAGAATGCTAGCAATTTCTGAGAGTCGTTTGGGTCAATAGCTACACTTGAAACAAATCCTTCTATTAGATTCTCCCAGGTTTCACCTTTATTTTTACTTACCATCAGACCCCGTGAAGATGCTGCATATACGATGTTTTCATCTTTCAGATCCGCCGTTAAATTGACAACTGGAAAACTTGTTTGACTGGCTATTTGCCATGTTTTACCTTCATCTAAAGTTCTTTGTAATCCTCCCTGGAACCACCCATATATCAACTTTGGATTTACCGGGCTAACGGCCATAGCATGAAAATCAACCGGTCCATTTATGCCATCTGATACTTTCTTCCAATTAAACCCTCCATCTTCGGATTTTTGAAAACCAATATTACCGCCGCTACTTGGATGTCCGCTACTAAAGAATACTTTTGGATCTGTCGGATGAGGAGAAAAACCCATATAGTCGTCTTGGGCCGAACCAACCTGAAAAAGATCTTTATCATTTTTTAGAACTAACAAACCATGGTGAGTTGCTATATAAACAGAGTTTTGATCTGTGACATCGACTGCTAAACCATGACCGTGGGTAATTGAATTAACAGGTTTTAACTCCTGAGATGTTGTCTGGTTGCTGACTTGACCGGATGATTCACCTTTCCCTTGTTGATAGAGCAAGAATATACCAACAATCGCTATTAATATAACTCCCCCAATGAGATATTTTTTGTTCATTTGATTAAATTTTAAACCTTTTCAAAAGTAGGGAATTTGATACAACAGATATTGAAGACATTGCCATTGCAGCTGAAGCAAAGATTGGATTCATCAGTATACCAAAGAATGGATATAGTGCTCCCATTGCAACAGGAATCAATACAATATTATATCCAAATGCCCAAAACAGGTTCATTTTTATAGTTCGCATAGTTTTTTTTGATAATTCTATAGAGGATCCAACTGATCTAATATCTTTGTTGATTAAAACTAAGTCTGCTGATTCAATCGCGACATCTGTTCCAGACCCCATAGCGATTCCGACATCGGCTGCAGCGAGAGCAGGAGCATCATTAATTCCATCCCCCACCATTGCCACAACCTTCCCTTCGGTCTGTATTTTTCTGACTTCAGCTTCTTTTTGATCAGGCAAAACTTCGGCTAATACTCTTTTAATTCCAACTTTTTCTGCTATAGCTTGAGCTGTTCTTTGATTATCTCCGGTGATCATCACTACTTCAATTCCTTTCTCTTGTAATGCTTTGACGCCTTCCTTAGCACTCTCTTTTAGCGTATCTGCAACAGCAATAAGACCAATTAATTTATTGTTGACAGAAAGCATCATGACAGTTTTTCCGTCACCTTCCAGTTTCTCAATTTCCTTTAAATGCTTATCCAAAACAACTTTTTCTCTTGCCATTAATTTTCTGTTGCCAAAAAAGACCTGTTTTTTCCCTACCAGGCCTTCAACGCCATGACCTGCAATAGCTTTAAATTTAGTCACATTCTGAAAATTAATTTTTTGCTCTTCCGCTTCTTTAACTATTGATTCAGCAAGAGAATGCTCCGAGCCTTTCTCAATAGAAGCGGCAAGAGATAGTAATTCGTCCTTACGAACTCCAGCCTGTGCGGGAATGACGTCTGTTACTTCTGGTTTACCTTTTGTTAAAGTCCCGGTTTTGTCGAAAATAACAGTATTAATTTTATGGGCAATTTCTAAACTTTGTGCATCTTTAATAAGAATACCCAGTTCAGCGCCTTTGCCTGTCGCGACCATAATTGCGGTCGGAGTAGCCAGCCCCATTGCACAAGGGCAGGCAATAATTAAGACAGCTACTGTATTTAAAAGCGCATAAAGCAAAGCAGGGTTAGGGCCGAAGACATACCAGATACCAAAAGTCGCAAAGGCCAGCATTATTACAATTGGTACAAAATAAGAGGAGATGGTATCGGCAATTCTTTGAATTGGGGCTTTGGATCCCTGAGCCTCTTGTACTAATTTAATGATTTGAGCAAGCATTGTTTCGCTGCCTACTTTTGTAGCTTTAAAAGTAAATGTTCCGGTTTTATTAATTGTTGAACCGATAATTGTATCTCCTTTAGTTTTATCTGAGGGAATCGATTCACCGGTTACCATTGATTCATCGACAGAGGATTCGCCTTCTAGAATTAACCCGTCGACCGGAATTTTTTCTCCTGGTCTGACACGGATAATGTCTCCCATTGCGACTTCCTCTACCGGAATATCAATTTCTTTTCCATCTTTTAAGATCCTGGCAGTTTTTGCCTGCATACCTATTAATTTTTTAATTGCATCAGATGTTCCGGCTTTTGCCTTAGCTTCAAAATATCTACCCAAAAGAATCAAACCAATGACGATTACTGCAACGTCAAAGTAAGGCATAGGATCCATTCCTAAATTCATCACTACCTGAGGAAAAATTGTTACAAAGACCGAATAGAAATAGGCCACAGTTGTACCTAGTGCAACCAGGGTATCCATGTTTGCCAGTCTATGTTTCAAAGCAGGAATAGTTGCCTTGTAAAAATCTAATCCAGCCCAAAATTGAACAGGGGTCGCCAGAATTAATTGAAGCCACGGATTTCTTAAAAATGAAGGGGAAGTTTCCATCAGTCCGGGAAAAGAACCCCAAAGGATTATCGCTCCAATTCCCAAACTAAAAAATACTTTTAACTTTAAATAACTTAACTCTTTTATTTTTCGTTTCTTTTCTAGATCTTCATCTTCTTTACTTTGTTCGACTAAAGCAGTATAGCCCACGTCAGAGACAGCTGATGCAATTTGTGAAGGTCCACACTCGCTATCATCATAAGTAACTGTTGCTTTCTCAGTAGCCAAATTTACATTTGCTTCATAAACCCCTGGAATTTTAGAAAGTGACTTTTCGAGAACTCTCACACAACTAGCACAGTGCATTCCTTTAATTGGGTACGTTTGTTTTACTTGAGCCATATTTAGACCACCCTTATCTTTCCGTGGAACATATTCATCCCGCAGCTATAAACATATTCACCTTCTTTTTGTGGAGTTATGGGAATAGTTACTGTCTGGTTTAAAGGTAACTCAATTCTAACTTTAAAATCACTCAAGATAACTTCCTCCAAACATGCAGATGGATCCTTACGGGTAAAGTTTAACTTTGTGGTTTTACCTTTAGGAATAGAGATAACTTCCGGTTGGTAACCGCCGTCTACAGTAATATTTACTGAATCAGAGGTTACTGCCACTTCTTTTTCGTTCCTCATTAAGAAAAACCAATATGTAAAGGCTATTCCTCCGAGGCTTAATATAGTTACAAGTAATTTATCAATTTCCATAAGTTATTCCCCCTTTAGGAGAAGTGGAGCTTACCCGCACTTCTCCTGGTTCTTTTTTCACCAACTCTTTAACCACTCGCGCATTTGGTTAATTTCGCTATTTTGTGCAGCTATAATGTCATCTGCCAGCTGTATCATTTCTGATTTCTTACTACCGCTTTTGAGCATAGTCGCCATCATGACCGCTGATTGATGATGTGGAATCATTTCTTCTACGAAGGCTTTATCAAAATCAATGGCTTCTTCAAGATTTTTCATATCTGATTCATCCCCCATCATTCCTCCGTGCATGCCATTACTTTTCCCCATCATGCCTTCTGTGCTGGCTGGGACTTCCTTATTAAACCAATCCTGATACCAGCTTTTCATTTGGGTTATTTCCTCTCCCTGAGACTTAACAATATTCTCTGCCAGTTGTTTTACTTCCGGTTTTTTTGCGTTTGTCAGGGCGAGCTTTGCCATGATGATAGCGTCCTCGTGGTGAGGTATCATTTGTTCGATAAAATGGGCATCAATAGTTTCCATTTTTTCTCCCATCATTCCACCAGAGTTTTGAGTGTTTGACATCATGCCAAAACCTGTTGGTCTCATCCCGCCTAGGAAAAGCCAGACAACGAAACCTCCTATGACTGCTCCAAGTAATGCAAATTTAATTCTTTCGTTATTCATATTTTTCACCCCCCTTCATTTATTTACTCTTTTAAACAAAGTGACCAGTTCAGTAACAGCTTTTTCTTTCTCTTCAACCATTTGGTGAGCAACATGAGTTTCTAAGTGACGCTCCAGTAATACCGAGTCCAGGCTTTTTAAAGAGTTCTGAATGGCCAGACTTTGGTTTAATAAATCAATACAGTATTCGTCACTTTCGATCATTTTTTGGAGGCCTTCCAGTTGGCCTTTGATGATGTTGAGTCTTTTTTCTGCAGATTCTTTAACGTCCTGGTAATGTGATTTCATAAAATTATGATATACCCCCCTAGGGTATATGTCAATACATACTTTATATGTATAATCTTCTGGCTATGCAATTTAATGATTTGAACGCAGAAGAAAAACATGTGATTGAGGATAAAGGGACAGAGGCGCCGTTTACTGGGGAATATGATGATTTTTATGTTCCGGGGACTTTTATTTGTCGCAGATGTAACTTACCTTTATTTACTTCAAAAGCAAAGTTTGATGCGAATTGCGGATGGCCGGCTTTTGATGATAATTTTCCTGATGCGGTTGACAGGATTACTGATGAGGATGGCTCCAGGGTAGAGATTCAGTGCGCGAATTGTCATGCACATTTAGGACATGTCTTTGAGGGAGAACAGATGACGGAGAAGAATACCAGGCATTGTGTTAATTCGGTGTCGATTAAATTTATTACCGAAGAGGATGATTTGCCTCCAGTTATAAAAGAATAATCACATTGACATCGCCGGGGAAGGAGCGATCCATCCCAGGAGTTCAGGATTTAGCATCCCAAAAATCATAGCGATGTGAGCGACTATCAAGAATAAACCTACAAAGATTACGTGCAGCTTTAGAGTGTCTCCTTTCAAAATTCTCAGTTCCAGCAACGATATCCCAAACAGGGGGATTACTCCCAGAAGATAGAAACCGACTGCTATGACATCGGCCGGACCTCTCCAGCCACTAGTTAAGGTTAAAGGGATAACTGCGGTTTGAAACAGATAAATAAATATCCCCAGGAAATAGAGGCCAGCTACGAGACCGGAATATTTGTTTAATAATTTAATTGTAGGTGGAGCTTTTTTTCGATAGAGAATTATTAGTTCGGTTATAGCTAAAGTTTCGCCAAGAATCACCGGAATGGCCATGTAGATAATTAGATTCCAGGGCTGGTTTGCTACCAGAAGCTCCATGTAGTGAGTCATACTCATAGAAATATGTTAAACAAGTTTGGCAGCCGGTTATGTGATTTGGGTCACAGATGGAAGGGGTGATTGATATTAGTTTTCTTCAACTATAGCGATGGCGTTGTTGTCGAAATCGAAGTATTCGACTTTGAGGATGTGCGGACCAGCGGTTAGAGGGACGCTGGGGGTATATATTTTCATGGCATGGTTGGTCCAATCTTCGAAAATTAGATTGCCATCGATGAAGAAGCGGATTCCGTCATCTGATTTTAGGGTGAAGTTATACGTACCGGCGGTGTAGGTTTTTGTTTTAGTCCATCTGACTGAGAAATGTTCGGCTGGTATTTCAGGAGCCGGGGCGTCGAATTGCCATAAGAAATTTATCTGAGAGTCTTGTCTGGTTAATTTAGGAGTGCCCTCCAGGTTTTGATTGTCGAAATATTCACCTAACCAGCTGCCTAATTCAGGATCCGGGGTTGGTGTTGGTGAGGGTATTGGAGTTGGAGAGGGAACTGGGTCATTTGTTTTTGCGAAATTAAATATGGCTACTGCTCCCCCACCATTCTCGTAGTATTCGACTTTTATAGTATGAACACCGGCTGTTAATTCTTTTAATGCCTCGTGTGTTGTCATGGCGTGATCGTTCCATTGATCAATCAGTAATTCATCATCAATAAACACTTTAATACCATCGTCTGATTTGGTAATGAATTTGTAGGTACCTGCTTCAAAGGTGTGGTCTTTTGTCCAGCGGACTAAAAATTTGTCGGGATTAATTAGCAGATCAGGAGAAGCATTGTCCCAGATAAAATTAATTTCTGCGTCATCACGAGTTAGATCAGCAGGAGTTGTTAAGAATACTGGAGAGTTAGACTGGCCGGAATTATTCCAGTATTCACCTTTGAAGGAGTCTGTTTTGGGAGTTGGACTTGGGATGATCGAAGGAGACGCGGACGGGGTTGGAGTTGGACTTATATCTGCGACTTTTTCATAGGATAGTTTGGCTATTGCTCCTCCGTCTTTTTCATAATATTCCATGACAACCTGATGATTTCCGGCTGTTAGGTTTTTGATTACTTTGTGGGTTGTGGATGGTTGATCGATCCATTTATCGAGTATCTTTTCACCATCTACAAAAAGGCGGATACCATCATCTCCGGTGATTGTAAATTCATGAGTTCCGGCGACAAAGTTTTCGGTTTTAGTCCAGCGGGTTGAGAAATTATCTAGTGGGATTATCGGATCGGGGGAGGCATCGCTCCAGGTGAAGTTTATTTCCGGGTCGGTTCTGGTTAGTATTGCTGCTCCTGAAAGAGTCAGGTTGTTAAAATATTCTCCGATAAATCCTGTTGCTGGTGTAGGAATTGGGGTTGGAGAGGAGACTGGTTGAACCTCAGCCAGATCCCATTTGAATTCTAATGAGGCTCCTCCATAATTTTCAAAGTATTCTACTACAATATTATGGTTTCCCTCAGTTAACAGAATTTCTGCAGTGTTGGGTTCGTTTTCAAATCCCTGCCAACGGTTAATTACTAAATTGTTATCGATAAAAACTCTGATACCATCATCAGCTGAGGTTGTGAATTTATAGCGGCCCTGAGCAAAGTGTTGGAGTTTGGTAAATCTGGCGGAAAAGTTATCGGTGTTTACTGCGGAATCGGGAGAGAAATCTCCCCAATTTAAATCTATTTCAACTTCAGATTCTACCGCTACCGGTTCACCAGTCAGATCAAGATTATTAAAATACTCAGCTCTATATTGATCAGAGGCTGCAAAGGTAATTGTAACTATTCGGGCTAAATCTTCGAAAACAACATTGTGACGAGGGTCTCCCCCATCAGACCAGGACTGGAAAACATAAGCTACTCCATTTAAAACCTGGATAGCGGGAGCGCTAATTTCTCTGATAAAACCGGAGACACCAGTGATAATAGTGTTTGTTGAAGTAGGTACACCATCCAGCAGAAATTGTAGGCCAGGGATTGAACTGGTCAGGTTAATTGATGAAACAATCGGGTAGATGTTTCTTGAGGAGATGGTGGAAAGACCATTGTCGTCGGTTACCGTAACCTGGAGTTCATAATATGTGTTAGTGGAAGCTTCACCGGTATTTGGGATAACGAAACTTCCGACGCGGCCAGTTACATCATCAAGGAAAGGATGGATGTGGGTGGCGTGGTGGAAAATAACGTCAGTTTTGATTGCGGCATCATTGATGTCAAAACCGGCGCCATCTAAAGATGAGATCTGGTAATTGATAGTTTCTCCGGCCCGATACATTTTGCCTTCAGCAGGTTCAGCGATATTTACAGTAGGAGTCAGTCCTACCTGGATAACCAAAGGTACGGCGTTTGAGGTATTTGCGCCGTCAGAAACTGCCAGGTTTACTTCATAGGTTCCTTTATTTATAAAAGTTTTAACGGGATTTGGCTCAGTTGAGGTAGTTCCATCACTAAAATTCCAGTTATAGAATAATTGATCATTTTCAGGGTCTGAACTTCCCTGGCTTGAAAAATTTACCGTTAATGGATCGGTACCTTTGGTGACATTGGAAGTAGCATTTGGAATAGGATAACTGTTTCCCAGCGAATAGGTGACTTTATAAAGCCGGCCAGGGATGTAGGTGAGATACCAAAGTGAGCCGTCTATTGGGGAGATTTTCATCTCAACAACGCTACCGGCGCTGGTGTCGAAATCCAGGACTTGTGAACAGTTGCCATTTATATCCAGGACGCATCTTTTGATGAAAGATTTGGCGTAATCTCCAAAGAATAGATTTCCCTGATACTCAGCCGGAAACATATCTGATCTGTATATTGGACCACCGGTTGCAGCGGCGCTTCCACCATCATGGTTGTAGGAATAAATTGGGTCTATAAAATCAGGGTTGTTACAAGGGCCTTCGCAAACGGACCAGCCATAGTTGCCGCCTTTGACGATATGGTTTACTTCTTCGATTGAGAAATCCCCAACGTCTCCGCCGTAGAGTTTGCCGGTTAATGAATCGAATTGAAATCTCCAGGGATTTCTGAAACCATAAGCCCAAATTTGAGGGACAACTCCAGGTTGATTTATAAAAGGATTGTCCGAGGGAACAGAGCCGTCTCTATTTATTCTTAAAATTTTTCCGTGGGGATTAGTTAAGTTTTGGGCATTTGGAGGATAACCGTTGTCGCCAACTGCAAAGTATATTTTACCGTCAGGACCAAAGCGGATGCTGCCGCCGACGTGGAGTTGTTGGGAGGGTGAAGTTGTTTCGAACAATATAAAGGGACCGTCAGTTCCGACATCGCCAGAAGCGTTAAATCTGACTAGTCTGTTTAATAGATCCAGTCCGGTGTAATAAAAATAAACATAATGATTGGTATTGAAATCAGGATCAAAAGCGATACCAATTAATCCCCTATCCCCAGTTGCAACTGAGGGTAATTCAGTGAAAGGGGTTGGGAGTAATGTACCATCTTTAACAATTTTTACTTTGCCTGTTCTTTCTAAAATAAAAATTCTACCGTCGGGGGCAAATTCAAAACCTGAAGGTCCATCTAAGCCAGAGCCGGTTATTAAGTTCTTTTGAAAGTTTTCAGGTGGAGCGGCATGAGTTAAAGGAGTAAAAATGCCGAGTAGTAAACCAAGAAATACCAGAGCGAAGAATAATCTTTTTATCACCTTGAGGCCTCCTGCATTTTGTCTTTAATTTTATAAACGCTGGCATGCCTTCCCTTGTATGCCAGGTCATAAAATTGAAGAAAATAACTATTACTTTTATCTATTAAATGACCATAAACCGGATCACCAACGCGGCCGTTGGACATGACTATCCATTGGGCGTAATCCTGAGGATTTCCTAAAGCTTTGCCCCATTTCTGGGAAACACCTTCATGGATAATTTGTTTTAAATCAATTCGACTTTCAAAAGCAACAGGATTGTAAAATGAGATAGCTAAAAGTACCTGGTCGTCATCTCCGACTTTGTCTTTTAAATAATCTGAAACATCTGAGTTAAGATAGGAGCTTGACCCTTGAGTCCCGTCGATTACAGTGATTATTCCTTCGTTAAAAGTGACGTATGATTGAAAAATTATAACTAGTGTTGCCAGAAAACCAAACCAGACTTTCCGCGAAGCCAGCATACCGATCCATAATGCTGCTGCAGGAAGTGCCATGATTCCGTAACGGACATTGAACCATAACGCGGACTCGTCATCTTTTGGTTTCCAGTTGAGATCAGGAATATTCAAAATTGAGAATCCTAAGTAGAGTGCTAGAATATTAAAAATTACCGGAGTTAAGAAAAGGAGGAAAATCAAGAATCTGACACCGACAGATTTTATTTTACTTTTCACAAACAGAAACAGCACACTTCCGAAAATTCCGAGAGCGGTAACAAATACTCCGACATTATTAATGGCTGTGTAGTAATAAGCTTTGGCTGAAATTGCCCAGTCGCCTTTAGTAATTAACGGGCTGCTTTCATTTATTACAGCTTGCTGGGCTCTGGCAGAATAGGGACCGACTGCGAAGAAAAAAGGATCACCGAAAATTAATAAATTCCAAACTAACCAAATGCCAATTCCGAAACCAATCGGGATTGAAACGAGCAGCATTTTGGAGAGACTTTCTACTAAACTTTTTTTGTTGTACATAAATTCAAAAGCAAAAAGAATTAGAACTTCCAACCCTGTTACAAACCAACCATCGTAACGGGTGAGAACCTGAAGGAATCCGCAGAAACCAATTAACGGTAAAAACTTAGAATCCTGAGTAATCATCCATTTCAATATGAAATAAACTGAGGCTATGAAAAAGAAGACATAGAGGGCTTCGGTTAGTGGGGTTGATTGTAGATAGAGAATGTTCAAATTCAAAGCAAAAGCGAAAGCTCCGACATAGGAGGCAATTTTTTTGCCAGTTAAAAGGAGAATTGATTTGTAGATAAGTACTGCACTTAAAATATAGGCGATCATGGAGAAGATACTGCCTGCAAATCCAGTGTGCCAAGCCATATCGTTCCAGATTAGAAGCAACGGGAGAATGTGATTTAATGGTAACCAGACTCCACCAAGTTGGGAAATTCCTGGCTCCTGGTTGTCAATTATCAGCCGGGTTAAATTAAGGTGGGACATTGAGTCGTTATAGGAAGTAACAAGGTTCAAATTGCTAAAGGCAAAAAATGCTGAAAAACTAAAAAATAACAATATTGCGAGTGCCCAAAGATCTATGCGGCTTTTTAAATAAGTAATCATTTTATATATTGCCTTTACTCAGAAGTGACAGTTTCCAGTTAGCAGACTCAGGGATGTTTTTTAAATGGGCTCCGTGTTTGGTTTTGTTCCAGTGGAAGGGTCTGGTTATTAGTTCATGAATTGCCATAAAAGCAGAGATACTGATCATTAGCCAGTAGATTGGAGTAACTAAAGCAAAAATAATAAGGTTCCATTCTTTAGCGCGGGTTAATCCAAGCATGAGGTAATACATGTAGAGGAAGTTGCCAAGTACTAAGCTGATAACGCCGGCATAAAAAACCGGAGTGAAAAACAGGGTTTCGATTACAGGACCCAGAGTAGCTCTGAAAGCAAAGTAAACTAAAGTTAACATCCACATTAGAGGGTTAATGAATAATGAAAGTAATTTTCCGCCTACTATAATTTGGAAACACAACCAGCTTTTTAGTTCAATTACAGATCTAACTTTAAATTCTCTAGTATGAACCAGGTAAGTCTGGAGATATCCTTTAATCCAGCGGGTACGTTGTTTGAACCAATTTAATACCCCACTAGTCGCCTCTTCCATGGTGACTGAATCAATGATGGCAGTGGTTAAGCCATTTTTAGCGAGTCTGATACCTAAATCAGCATCTTCGGTTACGTTGAAAGAATCCCAAGCTCCAAGATTTTTTAAGACGGAGGTTTTGAAATGGTTGGAGGTTCCGCCCAAAGGGATAGGGGCATTAATTGATTGAAGGCCGGTTAAAACCAAGTTAAACCAGAGACTGTAATCGGCTGCAAATAATTTAGTTAAAAGATTTTGGTGAGCATTGTAGAAACTTAGCTTGGCCTGAACACAGCCAGTTTTATGCCCTAATTTTTCAAAAGCCATGACTGCTTTTTTAAGCTGGTATTTATCAGGCACGTCTTCAGCATCGTAAATAACGCAGTATTCACCTCGGGCGAATTGGAGGCCGTAATTGCAGGCTTTTGGTTTAGTTTTTGGTTTGGAATGAGGAACTACGACAATTTCCAAGTATGGAGGCAGATTCATCATGCTGGCTTCAGAAACAGTTTTAATATCATCTTCTTCCAGTAGCAGTAGCACCTGAAGTTTGTCTTTGGGATAATCAATATTTTGGATGGCTTTTAGGAATTGCGGCAATACCTCCCACTCTTTATACAGAGGACAGAAAATAGTGTAGGTTGGCCAATCCCTGTTTAAATTTAAAATTTCTGCTTCTGAGAATCTGATCTCTGGATCTTTTACAAAGCTTCTGTAAATCAGGAAGAAGTTGAAAAGTAAGTCAAAAAAGTAAAAACCGATTATTAAAGTGAAAACGATTTTTAATGTTAGTAGAAAATTTAGAGATAAAAAGGTGATTAGAATAACCAAAACCAGACTTAAGAATATTTTTTGTTGTTTGGAAATGGTGGTGAAGGCGCTGTATTTTTTGTCTAAGTTGAAATATGATAAATAACCTGTAGTTAATTTCCCTGTGCCGTCCATAGTTTTCCTATCGGGCAGACAGTAGTGCTGAAGTTTAATATATTTGAGCCTTAGTGTCAATAATAATTTTATTATTATGGGACTTTCTGTTAGCCAAGTGCTCCGTTGGGGGTTAAATTTTTGATAAATTTGAGGTGTTGGGGAGATTATTGAAATACTTGCTAATAACTGTTATAATTGCAAAGCTAAAATCGAAGA
>CAYNRM010000031.1:0-12133 GCA_964399555.1 uncultured Gammaproteobacteria bacterium
GAGCAATCACCAATGCAACTTACGAAGGCTTAATCATCACTTCAACAACAGGCACATTCACCTTAGCTGCAGGAAAAACAGCTACTATCAACAACACCCTAACCTTTGCTGGCACAGACGGAGAAACTTGGACTTTCCCTGATGCAACAGGCGGGACATCCGGCACAGTTGCTGGTATAAACCAAACCCAAACTTTCTCAGAAGCAAATACCTTCTCTAAAGTTAATACAGCCGGCGGTTCAGCAAACTCAGTCACACTTTCGGGAACACTGGGAGCTTTTGATGGAACAGACACCTTCAGAGGTCTGTACTTAAACTACACCAATGCAGATCACGCCGGCGCAACAAACATATTTAATGGATTGGATATAGCCAGCATTACCGGAGATGCTCAGGCTACAGAAACAGCAGTTAATATAGGTAGCGGCTGGGATAGCGCTTTCTCCGTTGGCGGAACAACAGTCATCAATGGTTCTGGTCAGGTAGTTGCCGGACAAATCACAGGTACGCTCTTCACCTTAGCTGCAACAACCGGATCAAATTCCACAATTGCTCAAGGCAGTACAGTCACAATTGCTGCTGGTACCGATATAACAACAACTAATAACGCTTCAGGTCAGGTCACAATAGCTGACTCCTCAACTTTAGCAACTGTTACCGGCAGAGGCGCTTCCACTACTACTCTAGTTGACTTAAACGGAGGTATCGCAGTTGACACTTCTAACTTCACAGTCTCAGGAACAACCGGAGCAGTTGTTACAGCTTCAACAATTACTGCCATTACCGATGAAACAATTAACGGCCTGGACATTAACGCTGGCTCGATCTCAGACGTAGCAGGATATTCTCAACTTGCCGGTAACTTTGTCTACACCAATGCTTCAGGTGACTTTGGAATTGACTCTGATGCCTTTGACGTCACCAATGCTGGTGCAGTTTCAGGGATAACAACCCTTTCCCTCTCAGGCGCAATTTCTGATACAGATTCGGCAGTCAGTGTTAATGATGCGCTGGATGTAGTCGGAGACTTTAGCGTTGCCACTAACAAATTCACAGTCGCTTCAGCTACAGGCGCTACAGTTATAGCTGGATCTGCAGATGGCACAGACGCTTTGACTCTAACTCTCGGCGATATATTAGTCAGCAATGGTGACTTAGACCTATCCGGCGGTGACTTCAATGTAGTCTTAGACGCAGCTGATGAAGTTGATATTTCAAAAACCGCAGCTGCAGCAGCCACTGAGGAAGGTATTGACTTAACCTTCACAACAGGCGCTGGAGACGGCTCCGATGTTTACTCAGGCTTCAGAATTGCCGCCACCAGCGCTAACCACTCGGCTTCAAGCGACAAACTTTACGGAATCAATATTGCTAACTTAGCTTCAGCTGATGCTGAAGGCGCTGAATCAGCAATATTCGTTGGCACAGGTTGGGATGACATCTTAAACTACAACGGCACTACTATTATTAACGGCACAGGCCAGATAGTTTCAACCGGAATCACCGGAACATTATTTACAATCACAGACGGAACAACTCCTCAGACAATAGAGCAGGGAAACACTATTACATATGCGGACGGCACCGATATTAATGTCGTCACATCCGCAACCGATACGGTAACTGTTAATAACACCTCAACTTTAGCCACAGTCACCGGCAGAGGCGCTTCCACTACTACTCTGGTTGACTTAAACGGAGGTATCGCTGTTGACACTAATAACTTCACAGTCTCAGGCACAACCGGCGCTACCGGAATAGTTGGAGCAATTACAACAGGCACTTCCCTTTCTGTCAGCTTCGACAGCGCAACTCAAACCGGAGCATTAACAGGTGCTTTAATCGACTTTGGAAACATTACTTCAGATGCCACGAACACAGTTTACGGCTTAAGAGTAGCTGATCTTGGCACAGCTTCAGCATCCACAGAATATGGAATCTACCAATCAGGCACAGATTGGGATTATGGATTGTATGTTGAAGATGCCGCATTATTTAACACTACTCTGGCCGTAAACGGCACAACAATCGGCCTTGATCTAGATGCTGACGCTGATAATCTAATAGGAACCTCAGCTACAGCGGGCGGAGCTGCTTCCAATCTTTACTGGGGTAACGACTTACTATGCGATGCCACAGCAGCTAACTGCGGTTGGGCAACATCAAGCTCCTCCCCATGGCAGACAAGCACAGGTGTCGTCAATTTAGTAACCGGCGGCGACACAGTCACAATCGGATCAACTACAGCTTTAGGTAAATTAGCAGTTGACGGCGATGCTGACGAGATCCAATTATTGATCCAAGGCAACGGCACTCAAACCTCAAACTTAGTAGTCTTCGAAACCTCAGGTGGAACTGATCTCTTCTCACTCACCAACGCTGGTAACGCTACAATCGCTGGTAACCTGACCGTTAGCGGCACTTCCCTACTAGCCACCTCAGCTACTACCATCACCTTAGGTTCAACCGGAGCCGATACAATTATCCTGGGTAATGCTGGTGCAGACACCATCACTATTGGTGACACCGCCTCAACCGGAGTTTCAATAACTGACAACAATTGGAATATCACAGCAGCCGGCGCCGCTAATTTCGTTTCAATCGGCGCTACAACTCCAGGCACAGGAGCCTTCACAACTCTCTCCTCAACCGGCGTCACAACTTTAGGCAACAACTCCTCAACCGTTACAATCGATACCACATCATGGGATGTCTCAGCAGCCGGCGCCATCTCCGGCTTAACCGGCTTCACCCAAGGTTCTGGAGCATTCTCAACAACTTTAACCACCACCAACGCCGCTCAGTTCGCTTCTTCAACTGCTAATTCAGATACCCTAAGACTTCTACCTCAGTCCGGCACAGCCACTAACACTTTTAACGGCATAATCACTTCAGTTGACTTAACAGCTTCTGATAAAACCTGGTCCTTCCCTAACGCCTCAGGCACAGTTGCAGTCTCAGCTTCAACCCCAATCGCCTTAAATGCCACAACCGGTGACATCTCCTGTGCAACCTGTCTAACCTCATCCGGAGGCGGAACATTCGCTCTAACCCTTTCCTCTGATACTGGCTCAGATGAAACACTAAATGCTGGTAATACAATAGAGATAGCCGGAGGAACTAATGGAATTGACACAGTCACCTCAGCTACAGACACAGTAACTCTTAACTTAGACACAACTGAAATCGGCGCAGCAACTTTTGGTTCAGGCGCAGCTGCATCCTACACCTGGACTTTTGATAACTCCGGCACAGACACCACAATGGTTTGGGGTTCAGGTCTTGCCACTTACTCAGGCGACTTAACAATCTCCGGTGGTGACTTAACAGGCGCTAACGGTGAATCATTAGACATCGGTGAAGCTGCCAACGGCACAATCTCCTTAAACATCGACGGCACTTCAGGCTTAAACGTCGGTTCAACAGGCATCTCCTCAATAGGCAACGTTGCTCATACCATTGTCAATTCCGCAGGCGCCCTGGCAATTGATTCTGCCACTACCGGCGCAATAAACGTTGGAACAAGCGCTAATGCTAAAACCATCACCATCGGTAACGCCACCGGCGCCACAGCCTTGGCTTTCAATTCCGGAACAGGCTCCCAAACCTTCACCTCCCAGGTCGTTTCCGGAACAACAACCACATCAGCCTTCGTCTTTGACGCCACAGCTTTGACAACTGGAACAGGTTCCTACTTAACTTCCGATTCGATCACAACCGGCAAGTTATCTCAAATCGCTACCACTGGAAATACATTAACATCAGGCACATTATCAGACATAAGAACAACCTCAACCGCTTTAACCGGAGCTGCCGGAACCGGCTCGTTAATGAATCTGGATTGGACCCCAGGCTCAGCTACAACAGCAACTGGTGACCTGTTCGCTCTTAACATCGGAGCCAACGGTACTACAACCGGCAAATTATTCAACATTCTTGATTCCGCTTCCTCCCTTTTCTCAGTCTCAGAAGTAGCCTTTGAAACTTCCCTCCCCGCCAACTTCACCTCACCTGGCGATGTCTCAATCGCCAACGACCTCCAATTCACTAACCCAACAGCCTCATTTATAAAATCTTATTCCGCCCTTACCCTCCAGGCTGGAGATCCATTCGGCTCTTCCAACTTAACCCTGTCTACCTATAACGAAGGTTCAATTTATATTCCATCAGCTGCAGCCACAGCTAACGCCGTTGAAATCTCAGCTCCAAACTTAACAACCGGATCCGCTTTAGCAGTTAACGTTACAGAAGGCACCTTAGCTGGCGGTTACTACTTCCGGGCTTCAGACACAACCGGAGGCACAGACGTCTTCACAATCGCTGAAGACGGCGTCACCACGATTGCAGCTAATACAGCTACGACAACCGGATTGATAATCACCGACACCGATTTCACCAATGCTCTCTCTCTTGGTGATAACAACATCATCGGCACCACAGGCGCAATCACTTACACCGGAGCCACAACCTGGAGCTCAACCGGAGGCAACGTCACAGTCCACGCTAACTCCAACACCGCTAATCTCTTCCTCTCAGGCGGTGACACATTACCTTCATCAGTAGCTGACGGTAACGATGTCGAGATCAGGGCAGAAGATGACATCTTCTTAAACCCAACAGACGACGTCAGACTCTACGCTAACGGCGCCGCCGTCAGTTGTGCCGGTAACGCTAATGGTGGAAAATTAACAACAGACGCCAGCGGCATTATCGCCTGTGCTGACGATGCTAACGCCGGAGCAGCAGTAACTTTACAGGATGCCTACAACAACGGCACCTCCCCTGCCACTATCTCCCTACTCGCAGCTGATGACGGAATAGTCTTCACTAACCCAACCTCCCTTGGAACTGACGGAGCCTACTTACTCTTCTTAAATCAGGCTCACACTACCGGAGCCGTATCTGCTCTTGATATCACCCAAGCATCAAACAATGCCGACGCTGTTAACCTTATTGCTAACGCACTGGATACCGAGAATATCCTGGACATCTCCGGAACAGCCTTAACAACAGGAGCCGCCATTAACATCGCCTTAACAGAAACTGCCTTAAACGGCGGCTTCTACTTAAAAGCTTATGACAACACCGCCACAGCCACAGTTTTCTCAGTTGGAGAAGACGGCGCCACAACCATAACCGGATTAGAAGGATCAAACATGTTGACAGTCACAGCCGGAGACGCAGTAATCTCCGACGGCTCACTCACACTCACCGATGACGACAACGCAACATCATTCGCATTAACAAACAACACTGCCACCACAGCTGATGTTATGACAATTTCCGGAACAGGAATAACTTCAGGATCGGCTTTAACTATTACAGGTAATTCTTCAACTGGGATTTCATCCGGCGCAAGCGATGGCTTTGTGAATATCACTGCTGATGTAGGCTCAGCAGGCACTCAAGGCAATCTAGTCTATCTTGCCCCTGACTTCTCTGCTACAACAACCACAGTAAGTAAAGGATTATTCGTTAACGGAACTGACTCTGTGTCTTCTGCAACCGGAAACGGAAATTACGGGATCCATTCCCTCATAACTACATCAGCTGCTCACGCCTCAGCAACAAAAGTAAACTATGGCATTTTTGGTGAGATAGCAAATTCTTCAACTAATAGTGATACGTCAGTAGGAGTTTATGGAAAGAACACTATCTCTGGTGCATTATCAGAAGCAAGCGGATTAAGACTTGGATATGGCATGATCGGTGATCTGGATGTATCCGGGGCAACGACAGGAGTAGGCAGTATAGCTGTTTATTCAGGAGGCACATTTACATCTCATTCAACCGGAAATCATACAAACGGAACAACTGTAATTTATGGTGCAACAGCGGCCGCCGGAGTCTCAGGTAGCGCTAGCATGGCCGGCAGCGTTCTGGTGGTTAATTCATTGGTCGCAGGAGGAGACAACGAAGTTGTTCAACTACACACAGGAGGAATTCTCTCCTATGCTGGCCTTTTCCTGGATAACCCAAGCATGAACACCACCGGAACAACTACCAAATATGGCATCAACATTGAGGATTTTGCTGTCAATCCTGCAGATAACAATTATGGCATCTGTTTTGATTGTGATGGGACCTACACAACTTCCTCCTCTGTAAACGGAATAACCTGGGGAACAGACGCCAACACTGTTACCTTGTATAGATCAGCTTCTGATACCCTAAGAACCGATGATGCATTTAATGTAAACGGGAATTTTAATGTTAGTTCAGCTGGAGCTATTTCTGCAGCTACTGGAATAACTTCCTCAGGAACCATTAACTTCTCAGGATTGTCTGTTTCATCAGCAGTCTATACCGACGGATCAAAGAATCTCACCTCAACAGCTCCAACATCAGGCGCAATTGGCTACTGGTCAAGAACTGGAACGACATTAACTACAGCAACTGCGGCTGATAACATCACAGTTGACGGAACATTTACAGCTAATGGTGTTATTGCTTTGGGTGATGGTGGCGATAACTTCTCTATTAATTCAAATACACTTGATATCAGCACCGCCGGAGCTATCTCAGGAGTAACAGGTTACACTCAAACCTCAGGCGCATTCTCAGCTGCATTGACCACCACCAACGCCGCTCAGTTCGCTTCTTCAACTGCTAATTCAGATACCCTAAGACTTCTACCTCAGTCCGGCACAGCCACTAACACTTTTAACGGCATAATCACTTCAGTTGACTTAACAGCTTCTGATAAAACCTGGTCCTTCCCTAACGCCTCAGGCACAGTTGCAGTCTCAGCTTCAACCCCAATCGCCTTAAATGCCACAACCGGTGACATCTCCTGTGCAACCTGTCTAACCTCATCCGGAGGCGGAACATTCGCTCTAACCCTTTCCTCTGATACTGGCTCAGATGAAACACTAAATGCTGGTAATACAATAGAGATAGCCGGAGGAACTAATGGAATTGACACAGTCACCTCAGCTACAGACACAGTAACTCTTAACTTAGACACAACTGAAATCGGCGCAGCAACTTTTGGTTCAGGCGCAGCTGCATCCTACACCTGGACTTTTGATAACTCCGGCACAGACACCACAATGGTTTGGGGTTCAGGTCTTGCCACTTACTCAGGCGACTTAACAATCTCCGGTGGTGACTTAACAGGCGCTAACGGTGAATCATTAGACATCGGTGAAGCTGCCAACGGCACAATCTCCTTAAACATCGACGGCACTTCAGGCTTAAACGTCGGTTCAACAGGCATCTCCTCAATAGGCAACGTTGCTCATACCATTGTCAATTCCGCAGGCGCCCTGGCAATTGATTCTGCCACTACCGGCGCAATAAACGTTGGAACAAGCGCTAATGCTAAAACCATCACCATCGGTAACGCCACCGGCGCCACAGCCTTGGCTTTCAATTCCGGAACAGGCTCCCAAACCTTCACCTCCCAGGTCGTTTCCGGAACAACAACCACATCAGCCTTCGTCTTTGACGCCACAGCTTTGACAACTGGAACAGGTTCCTACTTAACTTCCGATTCGATCACAACCGGAAAATTAGCCCAATTCGCCACAACCGGAAACACTCTGACAACAGGAACCTTAGTCGATGTCAGATCCACAGCCACATCCCTAACAGGAACAGCCGGAATCGGATCTTTAGCCAATCTTGACTGGTCCCCAGGATCAACAACAACCGCAACCGGCGATCTTTTCTCCTTAAACATCGGCGCCAATGGTACAACCACAGGCAACCTGTTCAACATCCTTGATTCCGGTTCCTCCATCTTCTCCATCTCCGAAACCGCCATGACTACTTCCCTACCTGCTAACTTCACAGCTCCTGGCGACGTTGCAATTGCTTACGACATCAACTTTACCAATCCAACTGCCTCATACATCAAGAGCGCTGCACCTCTGGTCTTTGCAGCTGGTGAAACATTTAATTCATCTAACTTAACCCTACAAACTTACAATCAGGGAACAATTGTTTTTGATACAGCAAATACTACTACTACCTCAATTGATGCCTCAAATAGTACTCTTACTACTGGCACACTGCTTAACTTAGCATTAAGTAATACTGCATATACTGGTGTTGCAGGAACTGGGTCAGCTATTAATGTTGCTCAATCAGGTGTCACTACTGGATTCGTCGGCAACTTAGTTGGAATTACTGGTACCTCTACCACTGGAGCAGGTAATTTATTGGGCATTACCGCAGTTAATACGACCGCCGGCTCTGCTCTTAACATCACCAGTAATGCTCTTACTACTGGTACCGCCTTAATCATTCCTCACACTACATCTGTTATTGCAGCCGGTGGATCATTACTCAGGTTATCATCAACTTCTGTTGATACTTCTGCTACTACCGGACAGTTGTTAGACTTACAGGCCAGTGGTGCTACTGCAGGAAGATTAGTTAACATTGCTCTTTCTACTACCAATCAATTGACTAATACTGCTTTGAATATTGTTCAAACAAATACTACCACCGGTTATACTGGTAACTTAGTTAATATCACAGGTTCTTCAACAACTGGAGCAAGTAATTTACTTAACTTAACCGCAGTTAATACGACCGCCGGCTCTGCTCTTAACATCACCAGTAATGCTCTTACTACTGGTACCGCCTTAATCATTCCTCACACTACATCTGTTATTGCAGCCGGTGGATCATTACTCAGGTTATCATCAACTTCTGTTGATACTTCTGCTACTACCGGACAGTTGTTAGACTTACAGGCCAGTGGTGCTACTGCAGGAAGATTAGTTAACATTGCTCTTTCTACTACCAATCAATTGACTAATACTGCTTTGAATATTGTTCAAACAAATACTACCACCGGTTATACTGGTAACTTAGTTAATATCACAGGTTCTTCAACAACTGGAGCCGGAAATCTGTTGGCAATAACTGGTGTTAATACCTCGGCTGGAAGTGCTTTAAACGTTACTTCGAACGTTCTGACAGCAGGAGGAGCCGCAGTTACTATAAATAACACTAATGCAACCATAGGTGGCTTTGGTATCAATATGGATTCTGGTACTACCACAGGCGCCACATATATTAATTTCACCGATGGTGCTACGGTCCAGGGTTCCATTACTAATGCTGCCGGAGCCGCTGTTTTGTACAACACTACTTCTGATATTAGAACTAAGGAAAATATTACTGATACAAGCAAAGGTCTTAATGATTTGATGAAGATTCAAATCAAAGATTTTAGTTTCATTTCAGATGCAAATCATTCCCTATCAACCGGTTTTATTGCCCAAAACTTAGTAAACGTCTTCAAAGACGCAGTAAGTACTAATGGGGATAATGGCACCGATCCACTTGCACCAGGCACTTCACCATGGTCAGTAGACTACGGGCGCATAACACCACTTATCGTCAAAAGTGTCCAGGATCTAAACTACAAAGTTGAAAATGCTTTACTAACTATCAATCCTGATGGACTAGCAAACGGAATCACAGCCTCCAAGATAACAGTCAACGGAGACATCAATATAAGCGGAGTTGCTACAGCTTCAAACTTCTCAATCGATGCCACCCAAATCAACAGAAGCGGCACTTTGGCCACAATACCGGTTAATTCACAAAACAAGATTTCCCTCGCCGATGTAGTCAATCAATTGAATAATCAAACCACCACAAACACCGGTAAGATTTTCGGTATTGAAAGCCAACAAGCTTCACAATCAGCTCAACTCGCGGAAGCTAGAATCTTAGGCGAACAGGCTATTACTCACGCTGAAACATTAGATGAAAAGGTCGCCTCAACTTCAGCTAATATTTCCTCTTTAAGCTCCAGAATTGATGAATTATTGGCAAGCTTAGGAGGTGATTCCAACGAATCCACAAATTCCTCCAATCTCCCCAATCTACCTTATAACCCTAATCTCCCAAGCCTAACTCCTCCAAGCGAGTTACTGGCTACCGGATCTGCTACTCTGGCTAACATTAATATCACCGAAAAAACCTCGACCATGAATCTTGAAGCCTTGGACGCCACAGTCTCTGCCACCTTCAAATCCTTAGGCGAAACTTTCCTGGGCAACACCACAATAGCTGGTGACTTAAGTGTTGATGGCACAATGTCCTTCACAAACGGCAATTCCATCAACGCTTTCCCAGTCCTCTATTTCCAAAACAATCCGTTAGCTCAAGCTGTCGACTTCTTCAACGGCTTAGTAACCATCAGCAAAGCCGGAGTCCTGGAAGCTAAAGTAATTGTTACAGACCAAATTAAAGTTAATGCCGGAACTTCAGCCGGCACAGTTACTATCCCAGCCGGACAAACTGAAATTCCTGTCTTGAATGATTTGGTCGAGAGTGATTCAATAATAATCCTGACTTCAGAAACCACAGGCGCACCTAACTTAGCAGTCAGCGCCAAAGTTGCCGGAACCGGTTTCATAGTCAATCTCAACTCTCCACACACAGGCGAAGTCAAATTCAGTTATTTGATAGTGGGAATGAAAGAGGCACAAAACTAGTAGATTAGAAAAACTTAGTTTCTAACCTATATAAACTTATGAAAAGAAAGACACAAATTAAAATCTCTCAATCAATATCTATACACATACTTTTATATCAAACATGCACACAGCTTCTACAAGCTTGCAGAATACTTTTTTCCAAAGTCTCCATATTGGGTAAATCCTCTTCCCATCTAGCTTCATATTCTTTCAAAATAAACCAAAAGGGCCTAATCAAATTCTCTAAACACACTTTAATTAGTTACTTAATAGTCTCCACAGTTCTCGTAGGCTCAGGCATCATCTTCCTCTTCAACCCATTCGGCGGAGGAATTAAACAAGCCGAGGCTGCCTGGTTTAATGATAATTGGAGTTATCGCAAAATCATCCCCATCACCGCCAACACCGGTATTGATACCGCCTCCTACGTTGCTGTGACCCTCACAAATACCAACACCTTGGTATCAAATGGCCAGCTTCAGTCTGACTGTGGAGATATGCGGTTTACGAAATTTGGCGGAGAGATCCTTCCCTACTATATCTCTTCTGGATGCAATAGTGCCTCAACTGTAGTACATGTTTATTTTGATACTCTCCCAGCTGGAGCTTCTGATTTTTATTTTTATTATGGCAATCCCAGTGCCGTAAATGGATTTTCTGCTACTGCTTTTTCAACAGCCGCGGTCTCAGTGACAGTTGGCACTGTAGGTTCGGAAGAGAAAGCCCCTTCACCTACAGGTTACTGGAAATTTGATGATGCTCAGGGAACTACCGCCCAGGATTCAACAAGCAATAACTATGATGGAACACTCTCAGGTACACCTACTTGGAGAACTGAGGATGAATGTATTTCTGGTAAATGTTTGCGTTTTAGCGGTAGCAGTCAGCATGTATCTACAACTACAACTGGATCTCTAGTAACAGCTACTGATGGCACGATGAGCGTTTGGGTCAAGCCCAGAGGCACTAGTCCAACTGCGACTGATGTCTGGGATACAGATGGAATTTTTGCAGATGCAGGCGGAGATATGGGTATTTATCGTGGCATAATCGGCGGTCTGGATAGAATTTGGATATACAATTACGACGGGAATCAGGATCTGATCGGGATCACCTACAACACTAATGAATGGGTACAGATTAGCTGGGTTCACACTGGAGGCACTCTTTATGCCTATAAGAACGGCAATCTTATTAGCTCGACTGCCAGCGGGAATACTGATTTAAATAACCCAATTGACATTGGTAAAGGGATGGATGCAGGTGCCAATGGCACATTTGAAGGTGATATTGATGAAGTCAAAATTTACAGAAACGGTCTCTCAGCTGCCCAAATTTTAGCCAACTACAATGCCCGCTCTAACCCTGAAGGTGTGTCCGCCTCACTTGGAGCTAACACCCAAAACATGCCTGCTGTTTTGTCTAATGGTTTAGTTGGGCACTGGAAAACTGATGAGGCTGCGGGGGCAGGGTCAGCAGTTGATTCATCTGGAAATGCTAGTACTGGAACTTATACCAACGGCGCAACCACATCCACAGGTAAGTTTGGAAATGGAGGTAACTTTGATGGGACAAATGATTATATTTCAATCCCTGATGGGAGTTCTGTTGAACCCAGTGGTGATATGACGCTGTCTGCCTGGGTTAAGTTTGATACGCTTCCAGGAGCGGGTGTGGACGATAAGATT